>JAVBTU010000474.1:0-11314 GCA_031556015.1 Thermoguttaceae bacterium | reverse complement strand
CTCAAAAACACATGTCCACGATACATTTGACACTACCGCGATCCCTGACGGAATTCATGCAACAACAAGTTGAGGAACACCGATTCGAAAGCATCGACGAATACGTCGGCCTGCTCGTCCGCGAAGATCGGAAGAAACATCTGGAAAAAGAACTGGAAGAAAAACTCCTCGAAGGAATCCGCAGCGGACCGAGCGAGGAGTGGACACCGGACAGCGGGCGAAAAATTCTAGAGGAAATCGAACGGCGACGAACTGAAAAACGGAGCCTGGTCGTATGATTCATCGCATCATTCCCACCGCCGCTGCACGGAATGATATTATGGATATTGCGGACTATTTTTATGAAAAAAGCCCTGCCGTTGCCGCAAAGTTTCTTCAGTCTATTGACACCACGTATGATCAGATCGTCCGCATGCCGGAATTGGGGACAAAAAAGAGCTTTGCAGACTCCGATATGCAGAACATTAGAATTCGACCCGTCGACAAACACCGTAATTACCTGATGTTTTACCGTGTTGAAAACAATTCAATTTATATTTTAAGAGTGCTGCACGGAGCAAGAGATTACGAGGGAATGTTTGAACACTAAGTCGACAATTAATCAACAATAAGCCCATGACAACAAACTCCCCTTGCCGTTATATCCTCCCGGTAGTATGTTTCTTGACGTTTTACCACAACGTCGCCGCTGCCCAGGTAATTCGTTGCGCCGATCCGCAATGTGAGTTGTGTTTGTCGACCGGTTGGAAATCGCCGGAGACGGCCGACACCCGGGAGCCGCGACACCTTCCGGAAGACGCTCCGTTCGGCCGGGAAGCGTCCGTTGCCGTGGTCAATCCCCTGTTCCCTTCGGAATACCAATCCGTGATCACACTCAAAGGCGACTGGGATTTTCGGATCGATCCCGATAAAGTCGGGCTGAAAGAGAATTGGATGACCGATGACGCCGCGTGGAAAAACTGCCGGACGATGCCCGTCCCCGGCAACTGGGAATCCCACGGCGTCGGCGAACCGGGAATGAGCACCCCTTGGATTTGCTCGTGGGATCAAAGCCCCCGACCGCTTCGCAACGTCTACATCGGTTCGGCGTGGTATCGCAAGACGTTTCGCGTGCCGGAAACCGAACAAGGGCGACGCCACTGGCTGAAGATCGGCGGCGTTCGGGCGCAAGGTTGGTTTTGGGTCAACGGACAACCCGTCGCCAAGGTCGCATCCTACTGCGGGACTTTCCGTTTCGAGATCACCGACCTGGTCAAGCCGGGGGAAGACGCCACGATCGTCGCCCTGGTCCGCAACGACGTGCCGGGCAAAACCGGCTGCATTTCCTCGTCGCACATCTGGGGCGGGATTTACCGTGATATCGAAATCGAATCGACGCCCGACGTTCATTTGGCGAACGTCGAATGTGTCGGAAATTATGACACCCAAAGCGTCGACGTCCATGTGGCCGTTTGGCACCCTGACACAGCAGCCGGCGAGGAAATCGAACTTCGCGTCGATGTGACGGACAAAATCGCCGCCGCGGTTTCAGCTGCCCGCAAAGTGAAGTTGGCGGCAGGCGACAAGACTTCGGTCGTTCTGTCGGTAAAACCTGCCGACTTTCGAGCTTGGTCGCCGGAATCGCCGAACCTTTACCTCGCCGAGGTGCGATTGTACGTTAATACGGACAAATCGCCGGTCCACGGCTGGAACGAACGCTTCGGCGTCAAGAAGATGGAAGTTCGCGGCGACCGTTTTTTCCTGAACGACAAGCCGTATTTCCTTCGCGGCTACGGCGACGATTACGTCTATCCCGAAACGTTCATTTCGCCGACGGACCGCGACGTTCACCGTCGCAATTTGAAACTTGCCCGCGACGCCGGTTTTGTTTACGTCCGGCACCACACCCATTGCGAAATTCCGGAGTATTATGACGCCGCCGACGAACTCGGTGTCATGATCCAGCCGGAGCTTCCGTATTATCCCTTTAACGGGCATCACACGACCGAGCTTTTCGATTTCGATCCCAAACGCGATTTGAATGAACTAATCGATCATTACCGACGTCACGTTTCCTTAACGACGTACTCGATGGGAAATGAAGGGCACCTCGGAACGCCGTTGGACGTGGAATTGAAGGAGCTCGTCAAAAAGCGAGACCCGGGGCGACTCGTCCTCCACAACGACGGTGGTGTCTGCACGCCGGAAAACTCCGACTTTGACGCCCCGAATTCCTACTGTTGGCCGCTGCATCCGACGTCGTCAATCGTTCCCTGGAAGCCGGGCACGTTCGATTACATGACGATGCCGTTTATCGCACATGAGTACATGAATCTCGGCTTGAAATTCGATCCACGACTTTCGCCGAAGTTCACCGGCGCGATGATGCCGCCGCGGCCGCTGGATCGTTACGAACAACGACTCGTCGAAGCCGGACTCGACCGCGTCTGGGGAGACGCCTGTCTCGACGCCGGACATCGTTTGCAGAGACATTACCAAAAGGAGGGAATCGAAGCGGCTCGGCTCGACCCGGCTTGCGACGGCTATTCTTTCTGGACGATTATCGACGTGATCGTCCGCTACGGCGAAGGCGATTCGTACACCGGGCAGGGGGTTTTCAGCCCGTTTTGGGAACCGAAACCGCACGGCACCACTCCCGACGAACTCGCCAAATTCAATAGTCCCACGGCCCTCTTGATGACACCGGAAAAAGAGTCGTTCATTTGGTGCGAAGGAGAATCGGTGCGTCTCGGACTTTGGGCGTCGCACTTCGCGTACGACGACATTCCCAACGCGGTCTTGAACTGGCGTCTCAAAGACGGCGGCGCGACGGTCCTTTCCGGAAAACTGGACGGTTTTTCGCTGAAGACCGGTGATGTCAAACAAATCGGAAGTGCCGAATTCGTCGTTCCGAAAATCGAAACCGGGAAACATTTCGTCTTCGAGGCGAATCTCGACGGCGTCCCCTGCGGCAACGATTGGTCGTTCTGGGCGTTTCCCCGCCGCGAAAAGCCTACGTTACGAAATATTTGTGTGACACCGGACCTGCTGGACAAACTCGTGACAAAATACGACGGTATGACCAAACTTGACGACGACGGAATGGGAACGAACGAGATTCTCGTCGCTTCGCCGTCGCATCCGGCGATACGTGACGCCCTTGCGGCGGGAAAAACCGTTCTGCAAATCGATCCGACTCAAGGGCCCGATAACGTCAAGCTCGGCTGGTGGTGGATCGGCGACCAAACGGGAACGGCGTTCGCCGACCATCCCGCGTTCGGGGAGTTTCCGCACGACGGATTTCTCGGGCCGCTGTGGTTCCGCCTGATCAAACGCGGACTACCGCTGGGAAAGGACCTGCCTTTCGAACGTATGGAGTATCTCTCCGTCGGCGAAGGGCGGGATGATTATTTCCTTTACCTGGGACAAACGCGGTTCGACGGCGGCGGCAAATTATTGTGCGTTTACGGGTTCGACGTCCTCTCGGAACATCCGGAAGCGGATTTCCTCCTCGATCAATGGATTCGGTACATCCAATCCGACGCCTTTCGTCCCGCGACGACCTCCGACTTGAACCGTTCGGGCACCCCCTGATTCGACAAGAGATTAACGCTCTTTTACCCTTCCCTGCATGCTTAACACCATCATTCGTTTTTCGCTCCGGAACCCGCTTTTGGTTCTGGTGGTTTCGCTTCTCCTCATCGGATACGGCGTCTATCAAACGGCGCATTTGCCGATCGACGTGTTGCCGGACCTGAACCGGCCGCGCGTCGTCGTGATCGCCGAGTGTCCCGGCATGGCGCCGGAAGAGGTCGAAACGCTCGTCACGTTCCCGATCGAAACGTATCTCAACGGAGCGACCGGTATCACGTCGATCCGAAGCAGCTCCACCGCGGGTCTGGCGTTGTTGACCGTCGAATTCGATTGGAACATGGACGGCTTTCTCTGCCGCCAGATCGTCGATGAACGCTTGCAACTGTCCGCCGAACAACTCCCGCCCGGCGTCGTCGCGAGGATGACGCCCATGGCGTCGATGATGGGACAGATCATGTACCTGACCGTATGGGACGAAAATCCAGACGAATCGAAACGGCTCTCCCCGATGGAATTGCGGACGCTTTCCGATTGGGTGATCCGCAAGCAGTTGCTCGGCTCCGGCGGCATTTCCGAAGTCCTCGTGATCGGTGGTGATGTCAAGCAGTACCAGGTCCAGGTCCGGGCCGACGATCTGCGGCGCTACGATATTTCCATCCGAGAAATCGAAGAGGCGATCGCCAAGAGCAACCGCAACGTCACCGGCGGTTTTCTTACCGGGCAGGGACCGGAGCAACTCCTGGTCCGTTCGCTCGGACGGATCAACGATCCGCTTCCGGAGCTGGGACAAATCGTCGTCAAGGGGACCGTGGAACCACCCATTCTGCTGCATCAGGTCGCGGACGTGAAAATCGCGCCGGCGGTAAAGGTCGGAGACAGTTCGACGTACATTAAAAACGCCGACGGTACCACTCGCGGCGGTCCGGCGATCGTGCTGACCATCGAGAAGCAGGTCGGCGAGGATACGCGGCGTCTGTCCGAAAATATCCTTGCCCAGGTCGACAACCTGCTCAAATCGCTCAAGGACGACTATCCCGGCCTGCGAATCGAACCGCTTTATCAACAGCAGACGTTCATCAATCTCGCGATCCAAAACGTCGAAGAAGCTCTCTGGGTCGGGGCGTTTCTGGTGTTGATTGTTCTCGTGCTGTTCCTGATGAACGTACGGACGACGCTGATCACGATCACGGCAATGCCTGTATCGATTATCGTGACATGTGTGATTTTCGCCTGGTTCGGCCTTTCGATCAACACGATGACGCTCGGCGGCTTGGCCGTTGCGATCGGAGAACTGGTCGACGACGCGATCGTCGATGTGGAAAACATCTTCCGTCGTCTCCGTGAAAATTATGCCTTGGAGCATCCGCAATCGGTGATGCACGTCGTGTTCAAAGCGAGCAGCGAGATTCGCAACTCGATTTTCTTCGGGACGCTCGTGACGGTGTTGGTCTTCTTCCCGGTCTTTTTTTTGCCAGGCATGGAAGGGAAACTGTTCGCCCCGTTGGGCATCTCCTACGTGGTGTCGCTGCTCGCTTCACTCGTGGTGTCGCTGACGATTACGCCAATCCTTTCGATGTTCCTGCTGCCGAAAATCGCCGAAGCGCACCGGGAAAAGGAAGGCTGGATCCTTCGCGGCGTCAAGGAACTGGCGACGCTCGCGATTCGCGTGAGCCTGCAATTTCCGAAAACGATCCTCGCCGGGTCCGTGGTGCTGGTTCTCGTGGCCGCCGCGGTGTTCCTGACGCTCGAGCGGGACTTTATGCCGCCGTTCAACGAAGGAGCCCCGCAGGTCAACGTCAGTTTGCCGCCGGGCCGATCCCTGAAAACCGCGAGCGAATATGCCGACAGCGTCGCGCGGGAATTGTTGAAAATCGAAGGCGTGCAATCGGTCGTTCGCAAAACCGGTCGGGCCGAATTGGACGAACACGCGGTCCCGGTCAACATGTCCGAAATGCTCTGTACGCTTGATTTGAAAAGTCATCGCAGCGTCGAGGACATTTTCAACGATATCGAGAAAGTGATCGACCCGATCGAAAGCGTGCCGGGCGTGATCGCGTTTTACGACCAACCGCTCCAGCACCTGATCGCCCATTTGCGGAGTGGTACCAGGGCTCAAATCGCGATCAAGATCCGCGGCGACGATCCGCTGCTGCTCCGTAAACGGGCGATCGAACTCCAGCAGCTCGTCCAGGACATTCCCGGCGTCGGAACGCCGCGCATCGACCCGGTGCAGACCGACATCCCCCAGCTTCGAATCGTTCTCGACCGGAACGAAATCGCGAAGTATGGTCTCACGGAAGAAGACGTCAACGGTATGATCGAAACGGCGATGTACGGAAGCGTTCCGACACAAATCCTCGAAGGCAAACGCTCGTTCGACGTCCTCGTCCGGCTGAGCGACCAATACCGTGAAGATATCGATTCGCTCGGGCGGCTTCCGATCCGTCTGCCGAGCGGCGGTGTCATACCGCTTTCGGCGGTCGCGTCGATCGATTCAAGGGCGCACGGTCCGAGCAAAATCGATCACGAGGCGGGTCGGCCGCAGATCACGCTGCAAATGAATCCCCGGGGACGTGGTGCCGTGGACGTGAAAAACGACCTCGATCGGCGGATCGAGCCGCGCTACGCCGAACTGACCGCCGGCGACGTCCACCTGGAAATGACCGGCCTGTTTCAAAGCGAACAGGAATCGACGCGGCGATTGGTGTTATTATCGTTCATTTCACTGGTCGGGATTTTTCTCGTCCTGTACCGAATGTTCGGTTCGGTCAATATCGTCTTGCAAATCATGACCGCGCTCCCGTTGGCGCTGGTCGGGGCGGTCGCGGCGATCGTGATCACGGGACAGGACCGTTCGATCCCGAACCTGGTCGGCATGATCTCACTGTGCGGCATCTCGACGCGCAACGGAATACTTTTGATCGACCATTATTTCCACCTGATGAAGTACGAAGGGGAAACGTTCTCCAAAGAGATGCTGATCAAGGCGGGCCGCAATCGCGTCGCGCCGGTGCTGATGACCGCATTGACCTCTTCGATCGGCCTGATACCATTGACGCTTTCCCCCGACACGCCGGGCCGGGAAATCCTCTACCCGATCGCAACGGTCGTCGTCGGCGGCCTGTTCACGTCGACCCTGATGGAGTTTTTCGTCAGACCGGCATTGTTCTGGACGTTCGGGAAAGGAAAGTAGTCAGTAGTCAGAAAAGGAGATGAGAAAACTCGAAACATAAATCCCTTCCACCCTTCCACCCTTTTCCCCTTTTCCCCATTTATGAAACCAAAAACTCGGGATCGGCTTCGCGTGGTAATTATCGGGGCGGGATTTGCGGGGCTTTCGGCGGCGAAAAGACTTGCGACCCGACGGGATCTGGAGATTCTGATTATTGACCGCAATAATTATCACACGTTTCAACCGTTGCTCTACCAGGTTGCGGCGGCGGAGTTGGAGACGTCGGAAATCGCCAATCCTCTCCGCGGATTGGTTCGCAAAAAGCAGCACGTTTCCGTCGCGATGCTCGAAGTGACCGGCGTGGACACCGAAAAACGCCGGATCCGTACCGACGGACCGGTCGTGGAGTACGATTATCTCGTCCTCGCGGCGGGGGCCGTGACCAATTTTTTCGGAACGCCGGGAGCCGAGGAACATTCCTTGCCGCTGAAGTCGCTCGAAGACGCCGTGCGGCTGCGGAACCACTTGCTGCGTTGTTTCGAGTTGGCATCACTCCGGGAAGATGAATTCGAGAACATTAAAAAAACCGGTTTGACCGACATCGTCGTCATCGGCGGCGGTCCGGCGGGAGTGGAGTATGCGGGAGCGTTGGCCGAACTGATCCGGACGCCGTTGCACCACGACTTCACCGAACTGCCCGCAGGGTTCGCGCACATCACGCTTCTGGACGCTTGCGACGAAATTCTGCCCGGCTTTCCGCAAAAGCTGCGCACTTACGCGCGAAAACGGCTCGAACGGATGGGCGTGACCGTGCGGACCGGCGCCGCGGTCAAGGAAGTGTGTGAAAAATCGGTCCTGACCGCCGACGGGACCGTGATACCGGCGGGAACGGTCGTCTGGACGGCCGGCGTGCGGGGAAGCGACTTGGCCCAAGCGACGGGACTCCCGGTCGGGCGGGGCGGGCGAATCGAAGTTTTACCGACCCTTCAAACGGCGAATCGACCGGAAGTTTTCGTAACGGGCGACTTGAGTCTCCCCGAAGGCATGAATCTTCCCATGACCGCCCCGA
This sequence comes from Thermoguttaceae bacterium, assembly GCA_031556015.1. Taxonomy (GTDB): domain Bacteria; phylum Planctomycetota; class Planctomycetia; order Pirellulales; family Thermoguttaceae; genus JAVBSX01. Next base: position 3,500 of record JAVBTU010000474.1, on the reverse strand, counting down.
ACGCGATTCAACAGGGGACCCATGCGGCGAACAACATCCTGCGGATGATCCGCGAGGAACCGGTGACGCCGTTCGCGTTTTACGACAAAGGTTCCCTGGCGACGATCGGTCGCAACGCGGCGGTCGCGCGGTTCGGCGGATTCATGTTCTCCGGTATCATCGCCTGGGTTGTTTGGCTCGCCGTTCACCTGGCGTACCTGATCGGGTTTCACAATCGATTGAAAGTCCTGATCACCTGGGCTTGGGATTACCTGTTCGCGGAACGCTATGTGCGTCTCATCCTGCCGAGAAACCCGTCGTTGGAGGAAAAACTGACACGGATATTCTTCAAGGAGGAACCCTGAAACGGCTAAGAAACACTCCAAAAATAGATTGCCTCAATCGGTTTTGAATCACCCCGCGCTTACGCTTGCGGCTGGCAACGTCATGAGGTGTCATCCTTTTTACCCGAAGATTCGTTTCAATCGCTGGAGGTTCCACTGGACTTTCTCCGCTTGCGACATGTTTTTGAAGTCCGGCTGATCGTCGTTGGCCGATCCGGCGCTTGTGGTCGAGGAAACTTTTTTTCCCGTCGCAGCACCGCCGGAATAGCTGGTCGCGGTTTCCGTTTCCGCCAAGTCGTCCTCAAGTTTGCGACGTGGCGTGATTTTCATCTTCTGAAGTTCGCCGTGGTACGCCTTGACCGCTTCGATCGGACCGATTTCGCCGTCCGCGATTCCGCGTAAATAACGGATGAAAGTCGTCTGATGCTCCGCGTTGTTGATTTTTCGTCCGTAAAGCGCGACGCGGGCACCGTATTTTTTCGCGTCGGCAAGCATCTTGAAGGCGTCGTAGGTCGTGCCCGCTCCGCCGCCGAGAATGCCGACGACGACCTTGCTGTCGAACCGAGCCAGCGACTCCATCGCTTTGGGGCCGTAGTACGGAATCTTGAGAAAAACGGGCCGCCCCGCTTCCGCAACGCCGGCCAGCGTCCGAACGATGTGGTCGTTTACGAATTTCGGAATGTCCTTCGGGCAATTCGGGTCGCACGCGTTCGGGGAAAACACTTCGAGAAAATGGCGAAACCCTTTCAGCTCCGCTTCCTTACGAAATTCGTTGTACGCGAGGAGCGACTGGTAATCCCGATCCATGTTGTTATTGTAGGTGACCGAATAAAGCCCGAGATCGGCGCCGAGTTTGCGTTCCTCTTTCGTACAGTTGAGCTTTCCGCACATCGCATGATCCAGATCGGCGGTCCGAAACGGGCGGGACGGTTCCTTGCCGTAAATCCCTTCTGCTCCCGCAAGCCAGATGTCGGTCGCGTCGTTGGCCCGAATCGCCGGGGTGATCGCCGAATGTTCGAACAACCGTTCCCGAATCGTCAGCAAATCACTCGTACTGACGCTCATCAGGACGATGTCGACCAGCCCCTGCCGGACCACCTCGCGGATTTGCTCGCGGTACTGGTCGAACGTCCGAAACGCCCCTTCCTGGGAATAATGCTCGGGACTCTGCCCCGGTGCCGAGAGTCCGTACGCCATATCGGCGTCTTTCGCGTCGGCGAGAATGAAATCGTTGCAACTCCGATCCGCGAGAATTCGGGCCAGTTTTCGATCAAGTGATTTTTCCATGTTTCCATTCGAAATATTACGGCATAGCGCACCATCCCTTGGTAGGAACGACTTTTTCGAGAGAAAACTTGCGAAAATTCGAGGAAAATCGGATTGTAGGGGGGGAGTCGTCATTTCGAATCAGAGCCGCGCATGTAGTAAGCGGTATCCGTTCACGGCCGAAAACGTCTTGACTTACGTCCGTGATTTTGTTAGCGTTCGACATGGACGCGAAAGACATCATCATCGCCGAACAGGCCAGAATTGAGGCAACCTCTTTTTTGTCGATCTTCGCATCTTTCTCAATTTGACGTTTTCGGTTTGCTCTCGGCTTTTCACGGTTCCTCCGGGGTTGAAAAGCCGTGTTTTGCACTATTTCAGGCAATTTAGGAAAGACCAATTTTCAGCATTTATCTTGCACAGGGCGGCAGGGCCGCCAGCCAAAACGAGGTGCGAGCCGCACTGGCACTGCCGCTCGGAAAAGTGCTCGCTTCCGATGGGCGCTTACTTCGTGAAAAAATTCAAGATGTTCGATGTTAGTAACACAGTACAACTATCACCTCTCACTTCTCACTTGTTTCCCTTCATGTTTCTCCGTCTTTACAATCTGATCGTCAAGGAATTCCTCGCGGCGCTTCGTGATCCGAAGGCGCGGGGACTCTTGATCGTGCCGCCGATTTTGCAGATTTTCATTTTCTCCTACGCGATCACTCAGGAAGTGAAAAACGTAACACTTGCCGTCTATAACCAGGACGTCGGCGAGGAAGGGTATGTCCTGTCGCAGCGATTCCAACATTCGCCAACGTTTACGAAAATCGTGCCGGTCTCGCATCGCGGAGAAATCAATGCCCTCATCGACAACCAGGTCGCGATGGCGGTGCTTGTGATTCCACAGGATTTTTAACGGGACCTGTACGCGGGCCGCAAAGCCAAAGTCCAGATTTTGCTCGACGGACGCAGGTCGAACGCCTCTCCGATCGTCGGCGGATATGCGGGTCGGATCATCAATCAATTCGTCCGGGATCGCATTCCCCGAGGCGTCACGGGCGGCGTCGACCTGGAGACGCGGAACTGGTTCAACGTCAATCTCGATCCGCGCAAGACGACGATTCCGTCGTTGGTTTGCGTTCTGGCGATGGTACTGGGTATCATCATTTCCGGACTCTCGATCGCCCGGGAAAGAGAGACGGGAACGTTCGAACAGATTCTCGTTTCACCATTAACTCCGACGGAAATCCTTCTCGGCAAAGCGATTCCGGCGCTCGTTCTGGCGACCTGTTCGGCGGTCATGCTGATCGGTATCACGATTTTCATCATGAAAATTCCGCTGCAAGGTTCGTTCATTCTCCTGCTCGCTTCGCTCGATTTGTTTCTCTTGTCGATCATCGGCGTCGGACTATTCGTCAGTTCGCTTTCCTTGACGCAGCAACAGGCGATTCTCGGCGTGATTCTCGTGATGCCGCCTTTCACGATGCTTTCCGGTTTCGCGACGCCGATCGAAAATATGCCGAACTGGATGCAATGGCTGACCGTGATCAACCCTGCCCGCTGGTACATGGTGATCGTCAAAGGCGTCTTCATGAAAGGAATGGGTGCGTGGGAAGTGTTTTTGAACTGCATTCCATTGGCGGCGATCTCCTTGATAACGCTGACCGCCGCAGGAATCATGTTCCGACGACGCATGGAATAAACGCCTCGCCCGACATCGAGCGGCAGCCAAGTGCACGGACCGGATCGCGGTGATCGACTGAGGAACCCGGCGGCGCAACATCCATGTTTTAAAATTTGACAGGTTAAACAAGATGGACAGGATTGTTGAAAAGTCGAAATTTCGTTTTGCTCCCTTCTACATCTTTCCGATTTTGCCTTGTTTCACTCAATCCATCCTGTTTCATCATTGTTGATCCTGTC
>JAVBTU010000093.1:0-4128 GCA_031556015.1 Thermoguttaceae bacterium | reverse complement strand
AGTGCAGGATCCACGGAATTTCCTGCGCAAGAAAAACGCCCATGTATCGGTCCCACCACTGCGTCAGATCGACGTCTTTGCGTTCCTGTTCCGGCTGTCCGATTTCGCCGATGTAGACGACCGGCTTCTCGAAAAAACCGGTCGGCTTCGCGAAATGCCGGATCAACTCGATTCCGTGCCAACAATCGACGACGCTCCCGAGTCCGTCATAAGCGGACCAGGAAACCAAATCCGTCTCCATGTGCGGCAAAACGAGTTCCGTAAGCGTCGGGAGACCACGCATCAGGTCCAGAACGCGATTGACCTCCACGGCGAACAGCACGCGACATTTTTTTCCTTGCCCAACGGCTTGACGCCCTTTGAGGACGCCGTTTTGCCGGGCGGAGAACCAGCGTCGAAAAATGTCGGCCCGTTTTTCCGCGGCGGGACGCTCCAAATTCCACTCGGCGGAGTAGTCCTGTCGAAAGAGCCAATCTCCTTCCCACTGCTGCAGAATGAACGTGATGTCACGGTCGGCATACGTTTCGTACAAATACCGCGTCAACTCCTCGCACTGCTTTTCATCTTCCTCGAACGTGTTGTCCGGGTCGCGGATGTTTTTGTTCGGGCCCCGAACGGTCGTGTTTTCCAGGACGAACGTTTCGAAAGGCATATCGAACGCGGCTTTGAAATATGGGTGTTTCGCGACATCGACCAGCGTTCCGGCCGGGTCGAGCGAACTCCAGTCGGAATGAAAACCGTAACCGGGCAGCGCGTTTTCGAACCAGAGTTTGCACGCCCCGAAACCGAAATTGTGAAGGGCGTCACACCCTTCCTGGAGGAACGGCTTTTCGGTTAGACAATACTTTCCGGCGTAATGCGTTGCCCCGAGCCGTTTCGAAAGATCGCGCGGAACCGTTCCCCCCAAGAGCGGTCGGGCTTTCGCGACGGCCTGCTCGATCGCGTCCGGCTTGGTCAAGTAATCCGGCAAATCCGCCGGAACGGATTCCGGAAACGCTTTTTCGCTCATCCCCCCGGCCAGCAAAAGACCGGCGGAGGCGGTCGAGCATTGTTTCAAAAAGTCTCTTCGTGGAATCATGGGGCGTCACGGGTTGATTGCGTTACTGTTTTATGCCCCAATAAAGGGAAACGACGCCATAGGTCATACGGCAGAACCGGACCTCCGTCAAACCGGCGTCACGAAGTTGGTCGGCGAGCGTTTCCCCTTTCTCGAAGCGGAGGATGCTTTCGGAAAAGTAATGATACGCTCCTTCGCGATTTCGGGAAATCCATTTGCCCAGGCACGGCAAAAATTTCGTCAGGTAAAACCGGTACAGCGGAGCGACGAGCGGCAAGCGCGGCAGATCGAAATCGAGCACGGCGACAACGCCACCCGGCTTGGCGACACGCACCATTTCCGAAAGCCCTTGCCGCAAATCGACGACGTTCCGCAGCCCGAACCCGACACTAACCGCCGCGAAGGTTCGGTCTTCGAACGGCAATTCCAACGCGTCCCCCTGCCAAAGCACGATGTCCCGTTCCGCCTGTTTCTTACGAACCTTCCTGCGACCGATTTCAAGCATCGCCGGAGAAAAATCGATTCCGACGACGATGTTACGGTCCCGAAACAACCGCGAATTCTCCGAAGAATCGCCCAGGGATTCGGCGGGAAACTCGACGGGATCCGCTTTCGGAAGCATTGCCAGTTTTTTGTTCCACGCCAACGCGAAATCGGCGGTCCCGCAACAGACGTCGAGTACGGGAATCGGTGATACCGGCCCGAGTTCGGCTAAAACGGTTTCAACCGCTCGACGACGCCAGGAATAATCGATCCCGAGCGACAGGCAGTGATTGATCAAATCGTATCGCGGCGCAATCTGGTCGAACAACCGCCGAATCGTCCGCGGCGATTTGTCCAAAACGCCGGTGGCGGCAGGGTCTTTGTTTTCGGAAACAATATCGTTCATGAAGATCTTTTAGAGAGGACAGGGGACAGAAAAAACCTGTCACCTGTCCTCTGTCATCTGTTCCCTATCAAAATCACACATCCAGATTCTTCACTTCCAGTGCGTGCTTTTCGATAAATTCGCGACGAGGTTCCACTTTGTCCCCCATGAGGATGCGGAACAGGTCGTCGGCGGCGGACGCGTCTTCCATCGTCACCTGGACGAGCGTCCGGTTCTTCGGATCCAGCGTGGTATCGCGGAGTTCCTCGGCGTCCATTTCGCCCAAACCTTTAAAGCGGGTGATCTTCATCACTTTGGAATCGACGGTCCGAACGGCGGTGAGCAGTTCGCGGAGATTTTCGAGTCCCTTGGCCGAATCGCCGCGACGCAGGTAATACCGGGCCGTGTCGGAACCGGTCCGTTCCTTCGGCATCAGAGCGTCGATCTCGAAGCCCATCTCCCGCAGCGCCAAAAGCTGCTTGTTGATCGACCGGACTTCGTGCAGTTCGACGATGTGCAGTCGCGGGGCTTGCTGTTCGGGCGCGTCCGGCGTCGCGGCATCACTATTACCGTTGCCGTTTTCGGCGAGCGACGCTTCTTTGCCGGATTCCTGCTCGACTTTGGCGAGATATTCGTCCAGCTCGACGCGTCCGGCGAACCAATGTTCGCCCTTGTCGTAAAAAACGTGATAGATCGGGAGTTTCGCGGTCACCGGGTCCTGTCGCTCGGCGTGTTCGCGCAGGGCGATACCACGCTTTTCGAGGGTCAAAATCGATTCTTCGAGCAGGGCGAGCGTTTCGCACAACTTCGTCATGGCGTCACCCTCGAACAGCCGCCCGTCGCACGGGTCGAACTGCGCGTTGTGAAGTCCCGCTTCGAGCATCAGCTTCCGCATTTCTTCGTCGGTCTGGATGTACTGGTCCTTGTGCCCTTTGCGTTGAATCCGATACAACGGCGGCTGCGCGATGTAAACGTGTCCCGCCTTGACCAAATCGTACATCTGCCGATAGAAGAAGGTGAGCAGAAGCGTACGGATATGCGAACCGTCGACGTCGGCGTCGGTCATGATCACGACTTTTCCGTAACGCCGCTTTTGCAGATCCACTTCGTCGCCGATACCGCTGCCCAAAGCCGCGATCATGCTGCGGACTTCTTCGTTGGCGAGCACCTTGTCTTCCCGGGCTTTGTACGCGTTGATGATCTTGCCCCGGAGCGGCAAAATCGCCTGGAATTCCCGAACACGGCCCCCTTCGGCGCTTCCGCCGGCGGAGTCCCCTTCGACGAGATACAGTTCGCATTTATCGACGTCCCGGGAGGAGCAGTCGCGAAGTTTGCCCGGCAAACCGCCGAAGGAAAGAATTCCCTTGCGTTCCCGAACGAGCAGCCTGGCTTTTCGTGCGCTTTCTCTCGCTTCGGCGGCGATGATGCCCTTTTTGACGATGATCTGCGCCGTCTTCGGGTTCTCTTCGAGGAACTTGGCGAGCATTTCGCCGACGATCGAGTTGACGATCCCTTCGACTTCACCGTTGCCGAGTTTCGTTTTTGTCTGTCCTTCGAACCTCGGATTCGGAACCCGTACGGAAAGCACGGCGGTGAGCCCTTCCCGAAAATCCTCACCGGCGGGCGTGGGAACTTTGTCCTTGAACAGGTTCTGCGCCTTGCCGTAATTGTTGAGCGTTCGCGTCAGGGCGGTCCGGAATCCGGACATGTGCGTTCCGCCTTCGATCGTGTTGATGTTATTGACGTAAGAGCGTACGTTTTCGGTGTACTCGGTCGTGTACTGCATCGCGACTTCGACCCGGACCCCTTCCGCTTCTTCGCCGATGTAGATGATTTCCTTGTGCGCCGCATCGGTCGTGGTGTTCAGGTTTTCGACGAAATCGACGAGCCCGCGATCGTATTGGAAAATCTCTTCCGAATTCGCGCGTCCGTCGCGGAAAATGATCTTGATACCACGATTGAGGAACGCGAGGTCCTGCAAACGGCGGTGCAGGATGTTGGCGTCGAACTTTCGCTCCGGGAAGATTTCCGGATCCGGCATGAACGTCGTTTTGGTGCCGCGCCGTTCGCTGGCTCCGATTTTCGAAACCGGTTTGACGGGAACGCCGCGTTCGTATTCCTGTTGGTAGACGTGCCCGTCGCGTCGGACTTCGACGGTACACCATTCGGAAAGGAAGTTGACGACCGTGACGCCGACGCCGTG
>JAVBTU010000046.1:0-5293 GCA_031556015.1 Thermoguttaceae bacterium | reverse complement strand
CGACGAAACGAAAAATCACCGATGCGGAAATGGCTGCTTTGAATCTCATCAAGGATGATGTTTTGCCCAAGTGGAACTGCGCGATAAAGCCGAGATATTCGTAGCATTTGTATGAGTTATTTTGGCGAGGCTCCTTTGCATATTGTTTTCGATTTTCACCCCGTTTCGGTATTCCCGCACGGGGTGATTTTTATTCAAATTGATCTTTTGTCCTCGGCGTATTCGGTGATTGTTCATCCAACGATTTTCGATAACGAACGCAAACGGTCCAAACCTTGGCCCGGCGCAGTGATATCAACCTCACGATGAAAGTTTACTCTCACGTTTCGCCCGAAGAGCAGGCGGCGGCGATCAACGCGATGCCGGGGCTGAAGAAATGAAATCGCCACTGGAACGAAGCCCCCGAACGGGGGCTTTTTTCACTTCTTGGCAGGGAGAGCGGTCAAACCCGAAGTTTGGCCTTGTGCGGGCTCCAAACAGAAACCGGCCCGTTACCCGGAAAGTCGTCTATAATGAAATGAGGACCGCTCATTACTCCATCTCCTGAAAGGCTTTGACTTTTTTCGAGGATGTACATACAATATCCGCATGGCATAATTAACAAAGTATGAGATTGATTGCAGCCTCACATGTCGGAGGATATTACTGCTGCGGAAATTGTTTCCCTCAAAGAAAGAACTTTGATACTTCGATGAGAACCACATGTTGGCGTTTTTCAATCTCTTCAAGGAAAGGACTCATTTTCCCGAAGCCCCCAAAAAACATCGCCATAAAAAACAGGTAGAAATCATGATACGTTCATTTTCCATGTTGCTGTTGCTCGCGTTTTTCATTGTTATTTTCAATGGAATGCCGTTGAAGAAATTGCATGCTGCGGAAATTCCGGATTTGAAAATTTCCAAAATGGAAAAGCTCCATCCCCGCGACGGAATGGGAAATACGATACAAAAACTTGAACAAGGCGAAACGGTTCGCATTGCATGCCTCGGCGGCTCGATCACTGCTGCGAACGGGTGGCGCCCCAAAACGACGGAATGGTTCCGCAAGACGTTTCCCAAAGCGAACATCGTGGAAGTCGACGCCGCCATCGGCGGAACGGGGAGCGACCTCGGTGTATTTCGGCTCAAACATGACATTTTGCAGCATCAACCTGATTTGCTTTTCGTGGAATTCGCCGTCAATGACGGTGGTGCTTCTCCCGAAAACATTTGGCGTGCGATGGAAGGAATCGTCCGCCAAACGTGGAAAACGAATCCTAAAACGGACATCGTTTACGTTTACACGATTTCCGAAGCGTTGGCCCGTGAACCGCGTGAAGGAACGTGCAATCGTTCCATGTCGGCGATGGAACAGCTTGCCGATTTTTATGGCATCCCGTCGATCAATTTTGCCGTCACGGTGTTGCAACTTGAAAAAGACGGCAAACTTTTGTTTACCGGCGAGACCGCTCCGGAAGAGGTGATCCTGTTTTCGAACGACAGTGTTCATCCCTTGGACGCCGGGCACAAAATTTACGCCGAGACCGTTGCCGAAAGCGTTACGGCGATGAAAAATATCAAGGCGACGGATCACTCCGCGAAACTTGCGAAGACCTGGATTGCCGACAATTGGGAAGCGGCCAAACTTGTTCCAATCACTCCCGCCATGCTCGAAGGAACCTGGAATCGTATGGGTGAAAACGCTCAACTGTATCAGTATTTCGGCAACCGGCTCGGTGAAATCTGGCACAGCAACACGCCCGGCAGCAAGATGACGTTTCGATTCAAAGGCTCGCAGGCGAAGGTTTACGATTTGCTCGGTCCCGATGGCGGTCAGGTTGTCATCACCGTTGACGGAAAAACAAACGATCAGCCGATTCCCCGTTTCGATTCGTATTGCACTTATCACCGCCTTGCGACGCTTTGGCTTGCCGGTGATCTGGACGCGAATCAGGTTCATACCGTGACCGTTGAAATTCACCCGGAGCAGCCGAGCCGTCAACCGGTTGCGTTCCGGCTCGCCGACGCCGAAAAGGAACTCGCGGAAGTCAAATATCAAGGCACCAACGTCTGGTTCGGCCAACTCATGCTCCTCGGCGATCTGGTGAAGTGAAAATTTTAGAATATGTTTTCGTTTTTCAGGTCGCGTGAATACCAAAGTCATTTTTTCATTCCGGAGCAGAAAAACAATGAGACCACCACACCTTTTATCTCCGTCGTTTGACTGGGCGTTATTTGCAGTCGTTTTTTCGTGCTTCACGATCCTGGTCGGCGTGTCGTCGGCACAGGAATTGCGAAATGATTTTCCACGCAAAAAATTCATCGAACTCGGCTGGGATATTCCGAGTACGGCCTATCTGAAAGAACACCACGAAGAAATGCAGCGTACGACGCCGTTCGACGGGGTCATGCTGAGTCTGGAAACCACTGCCCCGGATGGTAAACGCCAATCCTCACAATCGATGATGGATGCGCAGCCCTGGGACCCCGCGTGGTTTGCACAGGCAACAGATGATCTGAAAGCGTGCCGATGGACGACCTTTACCGATAATTTCATCCGGGTCAACTTTTCGCCGGGAACAATCGATTGGGAGGATGATGACGGTTGGAGAATTTTCTGTAACAAAACGTCCCTCTGTGCCCAACTTGCCAAGGAAGTGGGGTTGAAGGGCTTGGCCGTCGATTTCGAATCGTATGGCAAGGCGATATTCACGTATTCCGCCGATTCGGGGCGTTCCTACGACGAAACGAAACGGATCGTTCGCCGGTGCGGTCGGCAGTGGATGGAGGCGATTGCCGCGAAGTATCCTGAGATGACGCTTTTTACGCTGTTCATCGCGGATGTCAACTTGCAGGCGGGATACGAGAGACGTCCCGCTGATACGTTGCAGTCGCTCCCGTATGGACTGCTCCCGGCGTTTTTCGACGGAACGCTTGACGCCATTCCGCCGAAGATGCTGATCGTCGACGGCTGCGAATCGGGATACCACAAAAATGGAATCGACGAATTCAGTCGCACGGCTTTGGCGATTCAATCCCTCGGTGGTCCCGCCATTCGACTGGTATCGCCGGAGAATCGGGAAAAATACATCCGCCGGGTCCAGGTCGGATTCGGTTTTTATCTCGACATGTACACTAATCCGGAAGGAAACGTTTATTATCGCGGTCCCAAGGAAGGCGCCACACGGCTGGACCGGCTGGAGGAAAACCTCGCCGCCGCGCGGGAAACGACCGACGAATACGTCTGGATTTATGGAGAACAGAATCGTTGGTGGAAACCCGATGATTCCAAGACGAAATGGCAGCATTGGGAAGAATCGCTGCCCGGTATGAGCGAGACGATTCGTTTTACGAAAAATCCTTACGATGCGGCATCACGAACGCTCGAAACGTTACGAAAAGAAAGCCGAGCGGTCAATCTTCTCAAAAATGCCGATTTCGCCGAATCGAAACTTGAGAAGAAACAAGTCGGCGACCAGGCCGTCGAGCTTGCGGTTCCCACGGAATGGACGTCTTGGCAGCACGAACCGCTCGGAACGTTTTCGTGGGACGACGGCGGCGTCAAAGTGAGCTGGGTCGAATGGGGCTGCATTTTGCAAAATTTCCGACCCGTCAAGCCGGGTGAATACTACTACGTCGCTATCGACGGCAAGCAACGGGGAATCGGACAAATCGGGATGCGAATCCGCTGGCAGGATGCCGAAGGAAAATGGACGCGGGAATCGGAGGATCGGATTTTTTCGTTCGAAAAAGAACCGGCCCGACTTGATGGTCGCCCGCTCCCGGACGGCTGGTCGCGGGCCGAAGGCGTCGTTCGAATCCCCGACGGTGTCGGTGTGCTTCAAATTCAAGGCGAGGTGAAAGGCCAATCGAACGATGGCGCCGCCAGGTTCGACAATGCCGTCTTGATCCGACTCCGGTAAAGCCCATCGTTCTCGGGCCATGTATCAAATGGAACGAAAAAGACAGCCGCCGCCCAAAGTCCCGCATGATCGGCCTATAAGCATCGCACAATAAATGCACCATCTGAATTGCCCCTATTTATCGTGCGGGGTCGCGTCTTTTTCGACGACTTCTTTAGGCAAGAGGAGTTCTTTCGGAGTGCGGGCGAGGTACGGCGGAATCGTCATGAGCATTCTTTGACCGTGGTTGTCCTCGAACTTCCAGACTTTTCCGTCCATTCCTTCGGGTACGTCGACCTTGAACCAACCTTCTCCCTGTTTCTCGAAATCGAGCCGTTCATGACCTTCCGGGTCGAGAAGTTTGCCGGAAACGCGTGGAGCCCAATTCGCCACTCGGCCCGAGCCGTTTTCGAACCGCCGGATCGTTCGTCGCCTTCAGTGCGGCGTCGAGTTGACGGTACATCCGTCCGACAAGGTCGCCCAATGGTCGCCGTTGCTTGTCGTCCGTAATCAACCGATAGAATTCGTGCATCGGCTCCTTGGCTTTACCGAACGATTTTTCCAGAAAATCCTCCCGGATTTCATCCAGCCGCGCCGCTTCGTCGACGTCCCAAAGAATACGCGAGGCGAAGTAATATCCGAGTCCGCAAGGTCCCCAACAGTCGCCGGATTCCGCGTCGTAAAAGCGAACCCCCTTTGCGTGGATTTCCGGGATGAATCGTGCCAGATAATCGAGTTTTAAACCTTTTCCCGCCCGGGGCATGTTCAAATCCCAAATGGCGACGCTCAAATAATCATAGGTCCCGATTCGGGAAGCCCCTTGTTTTTGCCAACCTTCGACAATTTCCTCGAAGCTCAGTCCGCCGTGCAAAAAGGCCGTCGTCACGCTGGGAATCACATGTTCCGGAACCCGCACGGCAGGTGGAATCGAATGCTCGTTGTAAGCATAAAACCCCACGGCTTTTTCACCGAGTCCCAGTTCGTTGATCGCCCGGGCGACTTCACCGGCAAGCAGAGTCGCCCGACCGGAGGGGCTTCCCATTTTCCGGCATTCCTCGCACTGACACCAGCCGTACCCGTCGCTCGGCTCCATAGAAATACTATCCCGCTCAGGATGTTTTCGAATCTCACGGATCGCATAATCGACCACCGTTTTGCGAAGACCGGGATTGGACGTACAAAATTTCTGGCCTCCCCAGTTCGTCGTGCGTTTGCCGTCGACCAGCGCGAAGTATTCCGGGTGTTTTTCGAAGTCTTCGCGGCAAGCGAGCATTCGAAGATGCTCCGCAACAGCCGCCGAGTGACCGTAAGGTCGCTAAAAAAAGGGGGCCGTTGAAATTCGTTCTTTGTGGGTGAAAAAGTGGGCGGCGGAATTCGTGCGGGAGGAACTGGGAATACCCGGATGTCGATCGC
>JAVBTU010000491.1:0-4422 GCA_031556015.1 Thermoguttaceae bacterium | reverse complement strand
GCGATCGTCGCCGCGGACCGCGTGTTCGAGCTGATCGACCGGGAGATTCCGATCGTCGACGCCCCGAACGCGGTCCGGATGTCGCGACATTCCAAGTCGATCACGTTCGATCGCGTTTCTTTTTCGTACCTGCCGGACAAGCCGATATTGAAGGACGTTTCGCTGGAAATCCCGTTCGGAGAAACGCTCGCGATCGTAGGACCCAGCGGCTGCGGGAAAAGCACGATGCTCAGCCTGATTCCCCGGTTCGCCGACGCGACTTCGGGCGACGTCCGGATCGACGGGGTCGCGGTTCGAGCGGCGAAAATGCACGACGTTCGCCGCATGATGGGGATCATCACGCAGGAACCGATTTTGTTCAATGACACCATCATGAACAACATTCGGTACGGTTCGCCGTTCGCGACCGACGAGGAGGTGATCGAAGCGGCGAAAAACGCGTTTGCGCACGAATTCATCGAAAAAGAACTCGTCCACGGCTACGAAACGAACGTCGGCCCCGGCGGCGCGCTTTTGTCCGGAGGACAGCGGCAGCGAATCGCCCTGTCCCGGGCTTTCCTGTGCGATCCGGCGATCCTGCTGCTCGACGAAGCGACGAGCCAAATCGATTTATACAGCGAACAGAAAATTCACGAAGCGCTCGCGAAGTTCATCGGCAAGCGAACGACGATTCTCGTAACACACCGCCTGTCCGCGTTGACTCTCGCCGACCGGATCGTCGTGCTCCAGGACGGCTCCATCGAAAGCATCGGAACGCAACAAGAACTCCTCACCCGGTCCCCCTACTTCGCCCGACTCTGTCAAATCGACCAAGGATAATGAAGGTTGCAGACGGCAGATGGCAGCGGACAGGGATTTAAATAACAAATAACAAATAGACTCAGAGCGTGAAGCGTTAGCGAACAAAAAAACAATCAGATCGCACAGTCAAATCTCATTTCTTATTTCTCATTTTGTTATTTGTTATTTGTTATTTAAATCCCTTTTTCCCCTTTTCCCCTTTTCCCCTTCCCATGCAACATCTCTGGGAAATCATCACACTTGCGGTCGTTCAAGGGATCGGTGAGTTTCTGCCGATCAGCTCGTCGGGGCATTTGAATGTCGTGAACGATTGGATGGTTCGGCTCGGCTCGCAACCGCTTCCCGAACCGCTGCTGGTCAATATCCTGCTCCATTTCGGGTCGCTTTTTGCCGTGTTGGTCGTGTTTCGCAAACGGATCGTCGCCCTGCTCAAAGAAGACGCCCGGGTGATACCGCTGATCGTCGTCGCGAGTATTCCGGCGGTTCTCGTCGGGTTTCCGATGGAAAAATATTGCGAAGATCTGCTGGAGTCCCCGCTGTTGACCGGATTCTGCTTCCTCGGAACGGCGGGCCTGCTACTCTATTCGGGTCAAAAGCAGAAAACGGAAACCGGCGACGTGCTGTGCAAAAACATGTCGTATCGGTCCGCGCTGATGATCGGAATTTTCCAGGCGATCGCGATTTTGCCCGGCTTTTCGCGGAGCGGGTTCACGATCGTCGGAGGATTATTGTGCAAACTTCGTCGGGACGAAGCGGCGACGTTTTCCTTTCTGCTCGCGATCCCGATCATCGGCGGCGTCGGACTGCTGAAAATCGCCAAGCTGGTTCGACATTACGATCCGTCGCAAACGCAGGGGCTCGTCGTGTTTCTGATCGGGATGGTCGTCAGCTTTTTCGTCGGCGTTGCCGCGCTCGTTTGGCTTTTGAAATGGTTGCAGCGGGGCAAACTCCATTACTTCGCGTTTTGGCTTCTGATCATCGGGCCGATTACGATTATTCTGTCCCTCTTTTTCCCGGTGGAGCAAAAATCGACGACCGACGATCCGACGGTGAACCCCGTGATCGCTTCGTCGACGCTGTTCGGAACACCCGTTTTCGGCCAAGAGTCGGTTCGCGAACGAAATCGGGAAATCGTCGACCGTTGGAAATCGGAGCGGGACGGCAAAATCGTCGAGAAAGACGACGAAAATTCCGAACAACCGCACCCGCTGTTCATTCCGAATTCCGAAGAAGACGACTTTGACGAAGAGGAGGAAATCGTCAACCAACTGCCGCCGGAAATCCCGCGACCGCTGATCGACTGTCCTGAGGAACGGCTCATTCCGCTCGATGAAAGCCAACAGATATGGATCACGCGGGACCGTAAAAGCGTGGTTCTGATGGGGCGAATCTGCCTCAGGGAAGGAATGCTTGAACTGTTCGCCTGTCGTCGCGGCTCGAAGGAACACGAGTCGGTCGTCGCAATCGAGGTAAAACCGTTTTTGATTCACGCGGCGCTTTTGGCGATTGGCGCCGAGCCGGGCGAACCGGCCCAATTCTCGCCCGACTTCGTTCCGGCAACCGGCCCGGAGATCGACGTCGACGTACTCTGGACCGACGAAACCGGAACGACCGTTCGCCGCAAAGCGCAGGAGCTTGTCGAAGAAATCGATTACGACAATCGCGACAAGGAAGGGTTTGTTCCGAAACAGATGTCGATTCCGTTCGTGTTCACGGGAAGTTTTTTTCAGGAATTCGAGGGGGAGAGCGGGCAACGGATCCAGGTTTACATGGCCGACGCGACCGGAGAGCTTTTCGGCGTTTCGAATTTTCCCGCTTCGATTCTCGACGTTCCGATCCGCAGCAGCGACTCGAACGACGAACTCCTGTTCGGCCCGTACACGGAACGCATCCCGGAACTTGACACCCCGGTGACGCTGATCTTGACACCTTCCCGTTAACGATACCAGAGCGATTCCCAATAACGTCGATCCAAGTCGTAGACGTCGAACGTCCAGTCGATTTCGGCGTTGTCCGGCAGGATTCCGAACTTTTTCATCTCCCGAATATACTGAGGACGAGGCGCAAATCCCGGCATGTCGAATCGTTTGATTTTGTCCAGTTCGTCTTTCGTTCGCTCGATCGCGGCCAGGACCGTTCGGTAGTCCGGATCGTCCGTTCCGGAAAAGACGGCATCACCGCACGATTGATACCCGCCGGCTTCGCGGGAAAGCGGTCCGAGCAACAGGAGCGATTTTTCCGGCCGGGTCAAATTGTACAACAATTGTCGCGAATACTTGCGTCTCGCGTCGTTTTCTCCTTGGAACGGCTCCCACGGCGGATTGACGATTTCGTCCGACGGGGAGAGCGCGAGTTGTTTGTCGCCGACATGACACCCCGTACATTTCTTTTGCAGGACCGCGATCGAAGCCTGCATCTCCGGCCACTGCAAATCCTGTCGGTCCAGGGTGTTTTCCGCGTAACCGCCGATCATGCCGCTGCCGAGTCCGGCGTAGGTTCCCAGGTAGGTTGCGCCGGTTTCCGTCCATAAACGGAGCATCGCCGTTTCCTTGTCCGACGGCTTGGCGTCATAATGGGAACCGTCGCAAAGCGTCAAAATCCGACTTGCGCCGCTGCCCAGCGCGTACGGCGGATAATTGCTTTGCGCTTTGTTCCGACCGTCGGCGACGAGGTCCCGTGCGGTCATCGTGTAATAGCTGACCGAATACAGCGGGGTCCGATCGCCGGTCAACAGGACCTTTCCTTCCCGGCGTTCATTTCCGTGACACGCGACGCAATGGCGGTCGAGAATCGGCTGAATGTCGCGAGGATAATCGATCACGTCCGGAACGCCCGCGATCGGTTCGATCCGGCTCGGGCTTCGTTGGGCCGCGGTCGGGAGCCGATTGACGCCGACCGGGGTTTGCGTGCGTTCTTCATGACACCCGATGCAGGTCGTCGATTCGCCCGGCATCACGGAGGTGAAACTTTGCATCCGTTTGACGGCACGCTCGTTTTCATCCAATGCGACGAAGAAAACGCTCCGCAGCGCGGGGAGTTCGAAATTGGCCGAACCGTCCTCTTCCACGGGAACGGTTCCCAGGATTCGTTCCAGCGTGAAGGAGCCGCCGTAAGTCAACGGCTCCATGCCGCCGGTGAAGTTGATCGGTTTGGGCAACGTTTCGAGAATCAAAAGTTTCTTAATCGCCCCCGGTTCGACGCCGTTCATGTTACGGCCTTGATACACGTCGATCAGCGTCAATGTCCCGGTTGCCTGGTCGTAATCGGCCTGGTCGGCGATCACGCGTTCCCTCGGACGCCGCTGAAGCGGGCGGGGTTCATGGATTTGCAGCCCCTTGGCAATGTCTTCGGGCGGAAGCCGGTAAATCGTCTGCTCGTTTCCGTTTTCGTCGATCAGCACGATCCGATCGTTGACGGCCGCCATGAACGCCTTGTCGGAAAACGCCCACGGGTCGCGGTATTCGTAAGGTTGGCCGACGATCTTCACCGCCGTGAGATCATCCGGTCCGAGCCGCGGATCGACCAGCACGATTTGACCGGCGTGTTCCTTGATACCATGACCGGGCGAAAACGAAGCGACGATCAGCGGACTGTCCGGAACCGGCTTCGCGTCGATCATGA
>JAVBTU010000479.1:0-7499 GCA_031556015.1 Thermoguttaceae bacterium | reverse complement strand
AACCGGGATCGCAACGCTTTGAATATCGTCGATTGAAACGGAAAATCGACCTTCCATCGCGGCGACCGCTTTGCCGCCGTGGATGAGGTACTGTCCGGCGCGCGGGCCGGCGCCCCAATCGACCAGTTCCTTCACCATCTTCGGGGCGGTCGGGTCTTTCGGTCGTGTTGCGCGAACCAACCGGGCCGCGTATTGCACGATATATTGACTCACGGCGATGCTTCCGACGAGCTTCTGCAAGTTGGAAACGACTTTGCCGTTCATGATTTTGCGAATGTCCGTCTTTTCCCCCCGGGTCGTCGTCGCGAGAATTTTTTCCTCTTCTTCCAATGTCGGGTAATCGATTTTTATGTTGAACATGAACCGGTCGAGCTGCGCTTCCGGGAGCGGATAAGTCCCTTCCTGTTCGATCGGGTTCTGCGTCGCGATCGTGAAGAACGGGTCCGGCAGTTGATACGTCGTCTGCCCGACGGTCACTTCCCGTTCCTGCATCGCTTGCAGCAGGGCCGCCTGCGTTTTCGGCGGGGTCCGGTTGATTTCGTCGGCAAGCAGGATGTTCGTGAAGACCGGCCCCTGAACGAAACGGAAATTCCGGCGTCCGTGTTCGTCTTCGTCGAGAACGGTTGTTCCGGTAATGTCGGACGGCATGAGGTCGGGCGTGAACTGGATTCGCTTGAAATCCATATCGAGAATTCTCGCGATCGTACTGACCATGAGGGTTTTCGCCAAGCCGGGCACCCCTTCGAGCAGACAATGTCCCCGGGTAAAAATCGCCGCAAAAATCTGCTTGACGACCGCCTGTTGCCCGATGATGACCTTGCCGAGTTCGTCCTGCATCAACCGGCAATGCTGCCCGAACTCCTGGAGAACGTCGTTGAGGTTGCGGGTTCGTTGCCCGGTGGGCGGGTTCGGGGGAAATGTTTCGCTCACGAGTTTTGGCCGATCATCGGTCGGAAAAGAATCGAATGCAACGGAGAACAGCGATCATTTTTACCGGGGTAAGGACTTTTGTCAATGCTCGATTAACTGTTCTTTTGTTCACAATTCAGACCGCGAACAAGTTTACCCCAAAGGTGATTTTTCCGTGAACAGGTCGTCTTTTCCGGCGTCCGGGTTCCAATTTTTGATTATAGGACACTGGAAAGCGTGGGACGGTTTGCTTCAGCGGAAATGGACATGGTCGTTGCGCTGTTGCGTTAATTCCAACGGAGATTATGCCGGACGTTGATTTGGTCTTTGGTTTCGAGCTGTTGGAGCAGATCGCGATCGTGGTCCGACCAGTTTCTCGGGAGAACGACGGTCAACTCCGCGATCAGATCGCCGGCCTCCGAGTCGGACGACGTGTCGGAAACGGAGGAAATCGGTATTCCGCACCCTTTGATCCGCAGCTTCATACCGCTGGTCGAGCCGGGGGGGATGGAGAGAGAAACCTTGCCCTTGGGGGACGGAATCTCGATCTTCGCGCCGAAAACCGCTTCCTTGAGCGTGATTGGAACGGTGAGAAGCAGATTCCGCCCGCGGCGTTGGAATTGATGATGCGGCTCGATTCGGATTTGGATAATGAGATTCCCCGCCCGACCGCCGGAAACGCCCGGTGCGCCGAGTCCGCGCAGTCGGATTTTTTTCCCGTCTTCCACCCCTGCCGGAATCGTGAACGAAACGGTTTCCGGCTTCGCCGGTTTCGGTCGCTCAATGGTAATCGACGTTTTTCCACCCGAAATCGCTTGTGCGAACGGGATCGCGATCGTTTGAAGAATGTCGGAACCGACACTACCACTTTCCCGGGACGACGCCCCGCCGGATCGACGGCGACCGCGTTCCGCCCGGGAGCCTGCGTCAGCTCCTCCCATTCCCATGTTGAAATACTGCTGGAACGGTCCGTCGGCTTCCATTCCTTCAAACGGATTTCCGGTTCCGGCGCGTCCCGTCCCCCGCCCGGGTCGCGCTCCGAACATCGCGAGAATGTCGTCCATATTGAATTGAGCGTGTTTCCCGCCTCCCGCTCCGCCGGGAAATCCTCCTTGCGGATTCCAGTAAAACGGGTTGCCTTGGGCGCCGCTCCCTCCACCGGGCATTCCTTGTCCGGGGTTGACCGTACCGAACTGGTCGTACATTTTTCGTTTTTCCTCGTTCCCCAGAACGTCGAACGCTTCCTGGAGCTTTTGGAATTTTTTCTTGGCGCCGGGGTCGTCCGGGTTCACGTCCGGGTGGAGCTTCCTCGCCAGGTTGCGATACGCCTTTTGGATTTCCTCTTTCGACGCACCTTTGGAAATCCCCAGAACGGAATAATAATCTTCGGACATGAGTGGAACGAGATGGGAGAAACAAAACCCACGACCCGACAGCATTATATCGGAATCGGTACGAAGGAAAAGATGTAACGACGAAGGGACTGTTGACGAAAAAAACGGAACGATCCGCGTTTTTGTTCGGAATAGAAGTATTATGAGCATCCAACACGGAAGTTTTAAACGTTCGGGCATAAGGCTTCGCCGGAAAGTTCCATGCCGGTTATGTCATCCTGAGGTACTCCGAAGGATCTGGTTTCAAGCGGTGTTCGCAGCGCAATGCGTGTTGCCCGGATACACCAGATTTCCTTCGAGTACTCAGGACAGGCTTTCGCTCCGTGAGTACACTGCGCTCAGAATGACATCATGTCCCACTCGGATATTTTCGGGTTTTTACTTTCTGGCAAAGCATAAGTTACCGAAAAACTGATCTATAGATGAAGCAAAACACAGATTTTGAATCGATTATTCATTGTATTCCCCCCGTCAATGGGCTTTTCAAGTCGTCAATATGTGAAATTTCATCCTTCTGCAAGACGATGGAAACGCACCGATAAACGGGAGTCTCGATAAAAAACACTCGATTGACATGGAATGGGATGGTGTGTATTCCTCGGTACACCCGCGGCTCCCCACTGGACCTAAGTTGGAAAATTCGATAGACTTTTCCGGAGGAAGCGGTTCCCGCGAGAAGCGGGACTTTTTCACCCCCGCCAGGAAGTGACGAACGAACATGAAACATGAGCAGAAAACCGAAGTCCCGGATCGGGCCATCCAAGAGATTCTTGGGTACCTCAACTTTTCCTCCGGGGCGCGGGACGTTCGCTTTTTCGCTTCCATGAGCCGGGCTTTCGAGCTTGCCGCTCCCGGGCCGGACGAACCGCGCTGGAAATGCGTCGTCGACGGCCTGCTCCGTCAACTCGATGCGATTGCCGCTTCCGAGGAAACTTTCAAGCAGTCCGAGCAGGCGAAACAAATTCTCCAATTCGTACGGGATCGTTTTATCCGGGATTTTCGAGCGTTTCACGCCGATCTTCTTTTTCACCACACGGACGACACGTTGATCAACCCGTTTTTTCTGGCCCGGGTTTTCGAAGTGATTCTGTCGCTGGACGCTTCCTGGGAGGAACCGGACCAATTAACACAATCGGCGATCGCGCGGCTCAACGACCTGCTCGGATACAGACCGATCCCTATACTCGAAGGAGAAGAAAAACACCAACCGAACCCTCACGAATGGGTTCCTCCGATTCCGCTCTATATTAAAGGAGCAGGAGCCGCTTACGGTCGCTATCAAAAAATGGTCGAAAAAGCGATCCAAATCATCAGCCAGGCCGACCCGAACATCCTACACGACGCCTGGTTCGACCCCGAAAAGCTGGAAGAACTCGTCCTCGATCCCCGGGCTTATGATTTCGACCATCCGGTCAACCGTCGTCCGAACTACCATTTCGGGACGTGGGACATGAACACGATCGATAAAAACGGGTACTACACCCGTTTCGTCGTTCATCAGGTCACGATTGACGGAATCCTCCAGCGATTCGAGACGGCGTACACCGGCGAGTCGGACGTTTCGACCGTACCACAAGAGGAAATTCTCTACGAAACCGGGGCGGTTCTCGCCGGAACGATGCTGATGGGCTCCGGCGTGAGCGGGGACGGACCGCAGGCCCACGATTCGTCGGTCACGCTTGCCGATCTCATGCCGCAAATCGCCGGATCCCGCGACCGGTTCTACGAATCGTTGATTCTGAAAGTTCCCGAAGCGATGAAACCCCGCTTGAATCAGGAGCAATCGCGGCTTCACCAACCGTTCGGCGGAGCGCGGCAGGATCTGAACAAACGGCTCGCCAAGCGAAGAGCGGATCAGTTGCAACGGCTCCACCTTGCCCGGACGTTTGCCCGGATGGGATATTTCGACGCCGCGAAACGTCAAACAGACATCATTTCGGTCGCTTCAGCTCGGATTTTGTGCCAAATCGACTGCTGGATCACGCAATCGCATTTCCTCGCCGATCGCGGTAAAGTCGCGGAAGCCGCGGCGTTGATTCCGCAAATGGAAGACCTGCTCAAGCGGGGAATCGCGTGCGGGGCGTTGGTCGATCCTTGGACGATTCTCGGTTTCGGCGCCCAATACAGTCTCTTCCCGGCAATCGACAACAGTGTCCACGACCATCGCGTCGACGACATGATTCATCTGCTCGACGACATTTTCGACCTCTACAGCCGTCTTCAAAAAGAGGCGGCCGCGAGCGGAAACGGCGAGATTCAGGCGGAACTGTCCGACAAGATGAGCGATCTGGCCGGTTGGTGGGACCAGTTCGGAAGTACCGACGTGTCGAGCGTCGAAGGGTTTTCCGGGATGGCTGCTTGGGAATCCGCCGCGATCGTCGCAACGGCCCTGGCCGCTTGGCATAAGGCGGGAACCGCCGCCGGAGACGTCGCGTTCTGGAGCCGACATGTCGACCGCTTCAAATCGCCCAAAGCGTATGTCCTACTCGGCGAAGCGCTGCTGGATCAGCGGGACCCGGTCGCGTCCATGGCACTGATGATGCATTGGCTCAGCCAAACCTCGGAGATTCCGCTCGCCGAAGGGGATTACTCGTTTCACTCCATCGCCCTGCGCTGGATGGAATCGCTGTGGAAAGAAGAAAACAAGGAAGACGAAAAAGGTTCCCCGAAATCCGAAAACGGCAACGGAAAAACGCCGGACCACAAAGCGTTTTCGCCGATCGAACCGGCCAAGCGTTGGGAGCTGACGAAAAAATTTTTCGATTTCATCGAAGTGAACGCCGACCTGTACTGGAACGTCCCGCAACTGGACCTGGACGCGAGTTTGTTTGAATCCGACGGTTCCGGGGAGGAGTACCCGCAACGTTCGTCGCGCCGCGAAGGAAAGGGACGTAACAGGAAAAAGGGGAAGGACCAGCCGGACGACCGAGGAGAATCCGCGTTTCCCGGTTCGCCCGAAAGCCATTTCGATTCGCTCTACAAAGACGTTCCTCCCGACGAAGACGAGGAACGGAAAGTCGGAATCGATCCGCTGTACAGCGCCGCGTACGAAAATGTCGTCTACAAGGACACCGCCGACGACGGATACGACGACGACACCATCGAAGGGGGCCCGATTTCGTTCAACGATTCGGACGATTTCGAGTTGGCCGACGAAACGGAACGGATCAGCGACCGGCTCGCGTTCCTGGTTACGGTTTTCAAGCTCTGGAAATTCGCGTCCGCCAAATCGCCGATCCTCCACGGCGAATCCCCGGAAGTCGACGACGCCAAATCGCGGCTGGAGATGTGGTTGGAGCAAGCGCGGTCGATGCACCGCAAACTCCTGCAATTGCTCAATCGCGCTTCGCAATACAAGGTTCCCCCGCCGCGCGGGACGCAGGAATCGCTCATGGAGTACGACCACCACCGCGGAACGAAGGAAATCCTGCTCGACCGGATAGTCTGGACCGGCGTCGAAGCGGCTGACACCATTCTGTTCATGCAGTCGATCCTCGGCGAAGCACAACCGATGGTGGACGCATCCCCTTGGCAGGAAGCGGTCAAATCCGTTTTCTCCGTCGTCTTCCGCAGCGATGTCAAGGAAGTCAAAAAACGCTGGTCGAAAATGCTCCGGCTCCTTTCGCGGGAAACGCTCCTTTACATCCCAACCTCTCGCGGCGGCAGCGCGGCGGAAATCGTCAAATGCCGCTGTTTGCAGCAGGTGATACTACGGCTCCTGGAATACGGGCCCCGGCTCGGGTTGATTACGGAAACGTACCAACTGCTCGAAACGATCCAGACGATGGAGCAAACGCAAACGATGCGGCCCGGCGCGATTACGGAGTTCGACCGACTCGTCGAAACCGCGACCCGGGCGATTGCCAATTGTGTTGCCGAGTCCTCGAAATCCTGGCGCATCGCCAAGGACGACGATCAATTCGCGTCCGCCAATCACGCCCTGGTCGATTACCTCGAACGATTGATCGAACTGCTCCTGGCCAGTTGGCTTTCGCACAGCCGCCAGATTCGCATCTCGCCGGTGGAATCGTTGACCGACCGAACCGTCTGGGACGAAATCAAGGCGTTCATCCAGCGATACGGTCACGATATTTTCACGCAACAATTCATGGGCTTCGGCAATTTAAGGGCCGTACTGCACCAGGGGGTGGAAAATTACCTCCATTCGCTCATGAAGATGAAAAACGAGGATGAAGACCTTGACACCGCCGTCCGTTTGATCGAGGACGTGGAAGCAGGACGCATCACGCTCCAGGACGCGACGTTCGCCCTGGAGGTGATCTTCGAATCGGTCGCTGAAAATTATTCCGAATACATCGACTACAATAGTACCACGACCCATTCCGACAAGGGTGAAAAACTGTACATGCTCCTGGACATGCTGCGCGTCCTCACCGGCTACGAACGGATTTCATGGAATCTCAAGCCGGTTTACTGGGTTCACGACAGCATGATCCGCGCCAAATGCGTCGAAGCGGCCAACCTGTGGGAGCGGGCCGTCGCTAAGCGAAGCTATAACGCCGCGGAAGAGCATCTTCGGCACTACACGCGACTGAGCGAAAAGTACGGTATGTGGTTGCCGAGTGTTCACGAACGATTGCAGGAACGGTTCGTCCGTCCGCTTCAGATCGACCGGATGTGCGGACTCGTCGCCGCCGCCGTTCGGGAAGCCCGGGAAGACGGACCGAAACCGACGTTCGCGGAACTGGAGCGGCAGATTGAAATTTTCGCCCGGGAACCGCTCGGCGTCGGGTACGAAATTCCCGAATGGTTGTCCTCGCTTCAAGAGGAAGTCATGTCGACCCGCGTTGACGCCAAAGACGGCGAAACGGACAACGACGCGTTCAATCCCACTCCGCACTTCCCGCAAATCCGCCTGTCCCGCAAAGAGCTCGACAAACAAATCGACTCCTGGGGCAAACGAATCCGGTTTGTGTAAACAAACAGAACGGGAAGCGTAAGCGAGCGTAATTTCACATTTGTTATTTGTTATTTAAAAACATGAAAACGTCAATCACCTCCCTCGCGTTGCTTTTCTGTTCGTTCGCATTTTGTTTCGGTGCCGAGGCCGTGAAGACGGACCCGCCAAAACCGTTTCCCGGCGGTTCGGGCCAGTTTACAAAACTGGTCTGGTGCGACGAGTTCGACAAGGACGGGTTGCCCGATCCGGAAAAATGGGGCTATGAAAAAGGTTAC
>JAVBTU010000108.1:0-4064 GCA_031556015.1 Thermoguttaceae bacterium | reverse complement strand
GTTTTGTCGCCCGCGGTCGGTTCTACGAAACCAATCCCGTTTCGTTGATTCCCACCGAACCGAGGGCGTCAAAGGAAACCGGGGTAGGTCAGGAAGACGGTTTCCCGCGAGCGATCGGCGTTCGGGAGGGGGATGTTCTCGTAACGCCTTCGCAGGAGATTCACGTCCTCGACACGCCCGGCATGACGCGCGACAGCGTTTCCTATTACGCCGATGTTCAGGGCCGACGAATCGTGTTTTGCGGAAACCTGATTTACGGCGACGGTCGGCTGCAGAATCTTTACGACCTCCAGGATACGTTCGAGGGAGTGGAGATCGACGGGTATCACGGCTATATGGCTCGCGCCGTTCCCCTGATCGAAAGCCTGGAGAAAATTCGCGACTTGAAGCCCGACCTCTTGATCCCGGCACGCGGTCCGTTGATCGAGCGCCCCGGTGAAGCGATCGATCGACTGATCGCGAAATTAAGGGCGCTCTATGAAAATTATCTGTTCGCCAACGCGCTTTGGTGGTATTACGGTGAGGAAACGATGACGCAAAGCGCGAGAAAAATCCTTGGGCGAACGCATCTTGACACCGCGGACATTTCACGCCTGCCGCGGTCGAAGACTTATGATCTCCCCCCCTGGATCCTGGAGTTTTCCACGACCCGGATCCTCGTCTCCCGGACCGGTGCGGCTCTGGTCGTCGATTGCAACGGTCCAAATGAGTTCCGGAAAATTCTCGCGCTCATGGAAGAAGGAAAATTCAAAACGGTCGAAGCCGGATTCGTGACGCACTATCATCACGATCACGTTCCGGGTATGGCGTCGGTCGTCGAGCGTTTCGATTGTCCGATTCATTGCAGCGAGGTGTCACGTCCGATTCTCGAACGTCCCGAGGCGTTTCGGATGCCGTGCGTCGCTCCCGTGGCGATGAAAAACCTCGATACGACGAAAACATGGCGGTGGCATGAATTCGCACTGACCGTGATGCACTTTCCGGGACAAACGATTTATCACGACGCCCTGCTCGTCGCGAAAGACGGCGAAGAGCGTCCGATCCTGTTCGCGGGCGACTCGTTCACTCCGACGGGGATCGACGACTATTGTATCTGGAACAGAAATTTTCCCGGAGACGACGAAGGCTATCTCCGTTGTCTCGACGTTTATCGAAACATGACGCCGCGTCCCTTCCTGGTCAACCAGCATTTGGAACCGATGTTCGATTTCGACGACGATCGGATCGATTCCATGATTTCCGCGCTGAAATGCCGCCGGGAGTTGTTGGCCGACCTTTTTCCGTACGAGGGACCGGGCTTCGGCATCGATCCCGTTTGGGCGAGATTCGAGCCGTATTGCGTGAAATCCCACGACGAGAGCCCGACCGACTTGCGGCTCGTGATTCGCAACCACGCGAACCGTCCTTTGACTTTCACGTTGCACGGATCCGACGAAATCGCACCGGTGACGATACCGCCGGGCGAAGAAAGATCGCTTCCGTTTTCAGAGACGAGATCGGCGGAACCGTCTTCCGATCGCGATTATCGGATAGTGACACGGAAAGTGCGTTGCGAGGAAAACGCGGCCCTTGAAATGAGCGTGGAAGCGATCTTGATCCATTGAAATCCTTGCATTCCGGCGGAAGCGACCCGATCGGTTTTGAAAGCGGGTCCATAATATCGAACGTTTTCAGCATCGGGAGAGAATGCCGCTCTCGGCATTGTTCTCGATTCGCTCTTCTTGATATTGACGATAATTCGGATAAAATCCGGTAGACGGGGATTGTGCCGGAATTCTACACGGCTTTCGTTCCTTCCTTTTCGAAACGGTGAAACAATGTCAACGCCTTTGCCGCGGAATTATCCGCCTCAGGATTATACCAATCATGTTTTCGGCGATTACCATCTTCTGCGTAAGATCGGAACCGGTGCAATGTCGGACGTTTACCGGGCGCAGCAGCAATCGCGGGCCCGACTGGTCGCGGTGAAAATCCTGAAACCGGAGTTGGCGGAAAATGAAAACGGCGTCAAACGGTTCGTTCGGGAAGCGAAAGCGGCGGCGCAACTGGTTCACCCGAATATCGTTCATATTTACGAGGTGAATTGCATCGACGGACTCTGGTTCATCGCCCAGGAATATGTGCCCGGGTTGAATCTCCATGCGTTCCTTCAAAAGCACGGCCCGCTTTCCCCGCGTCAGGTGACATTGATTCTCTGGCAGGTCGCGCTGGCTTTGCAGAAAGCGTCGCAATCCGGAATCGTCCACCGCGATATCAAACCGGACAATATCCTCTTAAGCGATTCCGGTGAAATGAAGGTCGCCGATTTCGGGTTAGCTCACGTCGGGGCGACGTTGACCGACGAAAAAGCGTCCTTGACCCAAACCGGCATGACGCTCGGAACGCCGCTTTACATGAGTCCGGAACAAGCGGAGGGCAAACCGTTGGATCATCGGAGCGACATTTACTCGCTGGGGATCACGGCGTATCAGCTCCTTTCCGGTTCGCCGCCGTTTCGAGGGGATACCGCGATCTCGACGGCGCTTTTGCATTTGAACAAAGCGCCGGAACCGCTGCAATACGCTTGCCCGGACGCTCCGCCGAAGCTGATCGAAATCGTCCATCGTATGATCGAAAAGTCCCCGGACAAACGGTATCAAACGATCCCGAATCTGCTCGACGACATTAAGTCGCTGCTCAAAGAATCGTTCGAGGACACTCTCGATTCGACGCGTTTCAACCACGTCGGCGGAACCAACGGTTGGAATTCCGATCCCGGTATATCCATCCCGATTCCGCTCGTCGAAACCGACGGCTCCCTCCATCAGGCGATGCGGCATCTGGAGCAATCCATGCGTCTGGAAAAACTCTCCCACGGCCCCAAACGGTCTCCCCGATGGATCGTCTTTTACACGATTTGTGCGCTGTTGTTCGGCGTACTCCTCGCATTTGCCAAAATGCACGCCTCGACGCCGCACTTTCCCCCGCCGGACGGGGATACCGTTCCCAAAATGGATTCGATCGCCGCCCAGTGGATCACCGCGTCCCAGTTGGGAACGGAAGAAGGTTGGAAAAGCGTGATCTCCTACGAGGGGGAAGAAAGCGCGAAAAGCATTTGGGGTTATAAAGCCAAGCAGCAGTTGGCGATTTTCTACATGAAAAAGAACGAATCGGAAAAAGCGTTCGAAATTTTTCTTTCCTTTGCCGATCAGCCCGATTACGAACCGTACGCCAAATCGTTCGGTTGGGCGGGGTTGTTTTGGTACTACGCCAAGTGGGGGTATCCTGTCCGGACCAACGAAGCGTTGACGAATTTCCTGACCGTTTCCAGCGCGATCCCCTCCCATACGCTGGACGAACCGACCAACTTCGTTTTCGACGAAGCGACTTCCTTAATGCGACGGAAAGAAAAATGATTGGTTGGCCCGCGTTTTTGGGGGAAATGGGCCTGTTTCTATTTGTCCGGACCAAACCAAGTCTCTTGCAATGTTGCGCCCATTCGTTTCTTTTTTGTTTCTCCTGTCCGCCGTTTCGATCTGTTCGGGGGCCGTCGAACGGGACCGGACGCTTCGAATCATCGACGGCCTGTTACAGCGGGGACTGTTCGAGTCGGCGATTCTGTTTTGCGAAACGGAATCGAAAAAATCGAACGACAATCCGGAACGGGCCGTGTTTTTCGTATCGGAAAAGGTCCGCGTTTTGACCCGCTGGGCGCTGACCCGACCCAAAGTCCAACGGGAACCGATCCTGCGACAGGTCGAGGAACTCGACAAGCAATGGAAACCGGAAGCGGATCGACTTATTGCAACGGGTTCCTTCGAAGCGTTTCAATTATCCTACCAACTCGCGCTTTCCGACCTGGAAACGGGAGATATCGCGAGGCTTGAGGAAAAAGGCGGCGCGTCGAACAAGGAAAACCGTTCCGATTTTTACCTGGAACGAGCGGGACAACGGTTGGACGACCTTCTCAAAACGGTTGAAGCCCGAATCGCGGATCGTACGATTCCTCGATCGAAAATCGACGCACTGGTCGCGATTCGGCTGCAAATCGAATACCAAACGGCGAAAGTTTGGCGAACGCTCGG
>JAVBTU010000386.1:0-3466 GCA_031556015.1 Thermoguttaceae bacterium | reverse complement strand
ACCATTTTTCTCTCTTTTTCGCGCTTTTGGCGAAAACCGCCGTTTATCTGGTCGCTTGCCCGTTTTTC
This sequence comes from Thermoguttaceae bacterium, assembly GCA_031556015.1. Classification (GTDB taxonomy): domain Bacteria; phylum Planctomycetota; class Planctomycetia; order Pirellulales; family Thermoguttaceae; genus JAVBSX01. The sequence goes on along the minus strand of JAVBTU010000386.1, from coordinate 3,398 downwards.
ACGCTCGTTTCCACTTGGCGCCGGTTCATGTTCAGTTTGTGGTGCGGCGGGCGTTTTGTGAACACATGGTCGATCGTTAAGAATCTTCGCAAACCGATCCTGATCGTCCACGGCGACATGGAATCGTGCGTTTCGCTCCCGCAAATCCGCTCCTTCTGCCAACGGATGCCGGTTCGCCCGCGAATTTGCCTGGTTCATCGGGAGGAAGACTCGCAAAACAATCCGACGCAGGTTTCGGCAGGTTGGGTTTCCAATTTCTTCGAAGAAACCCTCGGCTCCTCCAATGCTCTGGAGCCCGCCCTTGTTCCGACGAGAGATGTCGGTGAAAGAAAAAAATTCTTAAATTTCAGCGCGACGCAAACGGCGACTTTCGCGCCGCTCTCTACGAAATAGGAATTCTCGACAAACGCTCGCCGTTTTGTGCGCTCGCTTACGCTTCCCGCTCTGATTTGTTAGAATCAGCGTTCGCGGAAAATAATGCGGCCGCGCGTCATGTCGTAGGGGCTCATTTCGACGGCCACGCGATCGCCCGGTACGACGCGGATGCGGAATTTTCGCATCTTGCCCGCTAAACGACAAAGGACGACGTGGTCCGTGTTTTCCAGCTTGACTCGGAATGCGCCGCGAACTTCCTCGACGACGATTCCCATTAACTCTATCGCTTCTTCCTTGGATTTTTGATCTTCTGACAAACTTTCGGCCCTCTCGATAAACGGAGACTCTCAAAGCGCCGGCACCCAAGGTGCTCGGCTAAACGGAAATATTCACGACTATTTATATGCGTAAAGCGATTTTTGTCTATCCCCCAATTTTTTTGGAGCTGAAAATGAAACGTCTCTTATGTGTCCTTACAGGAATTCTCGCTTGCCAACCGCTTTTCGCCGCGCAGCCGACGGAAACCGAATTGGCCCAAGCCCGGGAATTCGTCCTCGCGAAATTCGTCGGGGAATCGTCCCTCACCAAAAAACTTCCGAGAATCGCCGTCAAGGCCAACAACGATCCGGTGCAACTTGATTCGCGAAACAACAAGCCGCTAAAAATCGGCGATCGTACTTATAGAAAAGGGTTGTACGTCCACGCCTACAGTCATATCGTCGTCGAGTTGACGAACCCGGCGTCGAAATTCGAAGCGATCATCGGCGTCGATTCCAACGAAAATACGAGCGGGGGGCGAGGTTCCGTTCGCTTTGCCGTTCTCCTCGGAAAGGAAAAAAAGTTCCAGAGCGAGACGGTCCGGGAAGGATCGCCGGCGCAAACGATTTCCGTCGATCTGGACGGAGCGAAATCGTTCCAACTCCTCGTCGACGACGCCGGGGACGGCATCTCTTGCGATCAAGCCGATTGGGCCGACGCGAAAGTCGTTTACGAAGACGGCACGGAACAGTATTTGAGCGATTTGGAAATCAACCACGGGAAAGAAAAACCGATCTCCAACGATCCGGTTTTTTCGTTCGATTACGGCGGCAAGAATTCCCGGGAATTCCTCGATTCGTGGAATCTGAAACGCAAACAAAAACCGCTGGACGCGAACCGGACGCAGCACGTTCTCACGTACACCGATCCGCAAACGAATCTGGAAGCGAAAATCGTCGCGGTCGCTTTCAACGATTTTCCGACGGTCGAATGGACGCTGTACTTCACGAACCACGGCAAAACCGATACGCCGATCCTGAGCGACATCCGGGCGATTGACACCACGTTCGATCGGGGCGGCTACGGCGACTGGGCGTTGTTTCACCACAAGGGGGACAACTGCACCGCCGACAGCTACGAACCGCTCCAAACGAAGCTGATCCCGGGAAAGCCGCTCCCGCTCGCGAACACCGGCGGGCGGCCGACCGAAACGACGTTTCCGTATTTCAATCTCGGACGGGGCAACGAAGGTTTGATTTTCGTCGTCAGTTGGGCCGGACAATGGGACGCGGCGTTCCGGGATGAAATCATCACCCCGGCGAAAACAGGCGATCCGGGCGGCGCCGAATCGCGGTTGACGCTCCAGGCCGGGCAGGAAAAAACACATTTCACGCTCCACCCGGGAGAAACGGTCCGGCAGCCGATGGTCGTGCTGCAATTCTGGCGGGGGGACCGCGACCACGCCCAAAACGTCTGGCGAAGCTGGATGATCGCGCACAATATTCCCCGACCCGGCGGAGCGATCCCGAAATATCCGATGCACGTCGCGTGCAGTTCGCACCAGTTCGGCGAAATGGTCCGCGCGGACACGGCGTCGCAAATCGAATTCATCGACAAATATCTGCAGCGAGGATTTCCGCTCGATTATTGGTGGATGGACGCCGGTTGGTACATCATTCACACGAATTGGCCCGATACGGGAACGTGGGAAATCGACCAGAAACGTTTTCCCGGCGGCTTCACGCCGATCACCAAGCATGGACACGATAAGGGCGTCAAGAGCATCGTCTGGTTCGAACCGGAGCGGGTCGCGCCGAACACGTGGTTGTCCAACGAAAAGCCCGAATGGGTCCACGGCGGCAAAAACGGCGGGCTGCTCAAATTATCCGAGCCGGAAGTGCGCGATTGGTTGATCGAGCATATCGACAAGATTATCACGGACAACGGAATCGACCTTTACCGGCAGGATTTCAACATCGAGCCGCTTGGTTTTTGGCGGGCAAGCGACGCGGAAAACCGGCAAGGTATCACGGAAATCCGGCATATTGAAAATTACTTCCAATATTGGGACGCGCTTCGAAAGCGTCACCCGAACATGCTGATCGATTCCTGTGCAAGCGGTGGACGACGCAACGATTTGGAAACGCTCCGCCGGGCCGTTCCGCTTTTGCGAAGCGATTACATTTTCGAACCGGTCGGAAACCAGGGACATTCCTACGTCCTGCCGCATTGGATACCGTACTTCGGGACCGGACAGATTTCGACCGATTCCTACGGCTTGCGGAGTACGTTTTCCCCGTCGATGAACACTTGCTGGGACGTCCGCAACGACAATCTACCGTGGGATCGGATGCGCAAGTTGGTCGAACAATGGAAAGAGTACGGGCGACACTATTTCGGCGACTATTACATGTTGACGCCGTATTCGTTGGACCGTTCGACCTGGATCGGTTGGCAGTTCCACGATCCGGAAGCGGGCAAGGGTTCCGTCCAGATGTTCCGCCGCGACGAAAGCCCGTTCGACTCGGGCCGTTTTCCGCTGTTCGGTTTGGACAAAGCGAAAAGATACCGGATCGCGAACATCGACGACCCGTCTGACACCACGGAAGCGACCGGGGAAGAGTTGATGAACGACGGCCTGCGCATCACGATCCCGCAAAGAACGTCAACGGGATTTTATTCGTACGAAACGCTGTAATTTCCCAAAGAGCCGCATGTGGAGCGAAGCGAAACTTGCGGAACATCGAACGGTGGTCCGCTGGAGG
>JAVBTU010000401.1:0-13528 GCA_031556015.1 Thermoguttaceae bacterium | reverse complement strand
TTGTCGGCGTTGATCGCGTCGGAAATGAACCGGACGCCGCCCGCTTTCATCGCGGCACTGATGCCGCCGGTGTGAAAACTCCCGAGGCCGGACAAGGTTTTATTCAGCGCAAATTCCGCGTCGGTTTGCGAAATCTCTTCGTCCGGTCGCATCCAGCAAATCGCGTCTTTTCGCTCGGATATCAATATCATGTTCTTCTTGAAGTCGTCGGACGAGCGTCCTTGGCCGTCGGCGCCGAACGCCGTTTCGTTTCCGACGACGACGGTGTAATGTGTGCCGCCGTCGACCTGCTTCTGCTTGTTCGCGCTGGGGCACTGGAACACGTCGAGCGTCGTCGTGTGGAACTGCGTGTTGTGTTCGCTGTCCCACGGTTCGTCGAGCCGGATTTGATCGTACAGTTTTTTCGCGTCTTCCCCGAGATACGGAAGCACAAGCACCCGCCAAGAGTGCAGCGGCTTGCCGTCCGCGTCGACCGTAAACGTCGGCGGCAACGTTGCGTGTTCCTTCTCGTAAATCAGCGTCGCGAGGGTGAGACGTTTCAGGCGAGTCATACACTCTATTCGGTTAATTGCCTCTATGGCGGCATCGGTTGAAGAAAGAAACCAGAACCCGCCGAACTTTGCGACGATTTCCGATCGAGAATCCAATGTCAACAGCTTTAAAAAAACACGAGCATCACTTCTTCGAAAATAATCACCATCCCAAGTCTCGTCCAGTTTTTGATCGCACTGTTCGTTAAGATGCTTAAAAACGACATTCCAATTGATACCGACAAAAGATAATGCATAGATGGCATTCGGAGGATTCCAGCCGGCTAGGTCGGCTAAGGCTTCGGAAGCATCATTAACACTTCTCATGGTGGATTGCGTGGTTTCCAACAACGCAAACCTTTCCGTTTCGAGAAACAATTCGGGTTTGACGCGTGGAACCAGGTTGTCGATTTCGTCCAGGAATCGCCGCAGTTGCTCCGCCGTCGGTTGTTTTTCACCGGGGAATTGAAAGTCGATCACGTTGGCGATCCCTTCAATTGCCAAACCGACGAGCGCCCCGACCGTGGTGCCGTGATGTCCCGCACGGCGTCCCAAGCGAAAACACGTGATGATGTCCTCGAACGCTCCGTCGAAATCTCCCTGGGCGATTCGCGAATTAGCCCGGGCCGAAAAGCCGCGAGCGTAGGAGCGTACGGCTTGAACATCCGGCATGAGCATGGCGAGCATCACGAATTTGTCGTCGTCGCGGAGCCGGACCCACGGAAACGCAAACGCCGGTTTTTGAACCGCTTCGGCGATCAGGTCCAGCGCCGGCGAGCAGTCGTGGAGCCAATCTCCCATGAGCGGATTTTCTTCGACCGTCCACGGTTTGGTGTAGAATTGGAGATCGACGTGCGAGTCCGGCTGCCAAGCGGCGTAATCCTGAGGCAGCTCGGGACCGTTGAGCATCAGGTCGTGTCTCATCTGCAGGGGGAGCAATTTCAGCACTTCCGGGTCTATGTATTCTGTTTCTTCTTCGATTTCGGAAGAACTTTGCCCCGATTCCCATTCTTGGATCAAACGTTCTATTTCTTCTTCATCGAGAATGGTGTTATTCCGAAATTCGTCGAGTGCTTTCGCGACGTACCGGTCGTACATTTTCATCTTTTGGGCTTCGTACAGGTCCGGTTTGTACGTTTGCGCCCGTTTGAAGTACTCTTCCGGTTCGAGGAAGAAATGCGTCGGCGGAACGCTCGGGTCGAGGTCGAGTTTTTCGTAGTAAATTTTCACGAACTCCGGCGAAGGATTTTCCAGCCCGAATCCGAGGGCGCGGGTCAAAATGCGTACACCGTTGTCGTCGGTTTTCATTTCCGGCGGAGAGAGTTTCAGCTCCATCGCCCGGAAGTAATCGACCCATTTTCCGGTCGCGTCGAGCGGCTCGGTGATGTACGTCGTTTCCTTGGAGATTCGCAGCGGAATCGACCGAAACAGGCAGGACCACACGACGTAACACAAAATCGCGAAACAGATCGCCGCGATAATAAGATAATGGAAACAGCCCCACTTTTTCGGTTTCGTTTCGGTTTCGGACATCGGTTTCATTTTTATTGAAGTAAGAGGCGTTTTGAAATCGTGTAGATCAAAAGCGAGAGGCTTGTCGTGCTGTCATGCTGAGTGAAACGAAGCATCTGGCTTCCGAACCAGCACGCTTCGGTTTTTCGAGAACGTCAATTACGAGAAACCAGATGCTTCGGGGGTACCTCAGCATGACAAAGGTGTGCGTAATTCTTTTTGGTGGCATTACACCAATCGGAGCAGCGCACGATGTAATCGGTATTGTGGTTTATGCAATGTCAAACGCAACGGCGCGGGCGACTCGAACACCGCTTACTTCGTGCGCGGCTCTGATTCGAAGGGCCGGCCCACGCCGCTACGGCGAAACGGAGACCTCGATACTGCATTGGCCGAGTTTTTTTCCATTGCTCATGATGTCCGCGATGAAAAGAAGTTTCGATTCGGCGCGGACAGGCTTGAAATGCAACGCGAGAGTATGACTGGCGATCTTACCGTTTTCATCCAGCGATTTTAAAGCTTTAGAGTATTGGACCCATTCTTTTCCGCTTCGTCGAACACCGCGCGTCGTGGTCCCCTCGGTGTACTCGAGTGCGCCGCTGACGACCACGCCGTCTCTTTCCGGCGGGTAAATCACCAGATACGTTTCCGGAAGGTCTTTGCCCGTTTTGTTCTGGACCGTCAAAGAGATCCAATCGTACTCGCTCGTAAGGACGTAAGGCGTCGGCGATTCGAGCAATCTTTCTCCCACCAATTTCGCGACCATCAGCTTGGCGCTGATTTCCGGCGTGTCTATAACTCCGGTTGCGGTTCGCGTCGGTTGTGTCGGCTGGACCGGCGAATACGGTCCCGTACTCGACGGCGGTTGCGTCGGTCTCGTCCCTTGGGAACCGGGTGGAACCGAGCCGCTGTCGCTCACATTCGACGAACGCGAGCCGACCGCCCGGGCAAAGACGTTTGCCGTGACGTCCATGACGCCGCTGCGGTCCGATTGAAGCACGACGTCCATCGTGTACGTTTCCCGGCCCGGGATCGAGTCGACTTCCCACTGGACGATATTCGGGGAACTCTGTTGAATCGGGATGTTCGCGCCGGACGAAACGTATTTCATTCCATACGGCAGCCGAAGCTGTACGGTCGCGCCGGTCGGCTTGGACGACATGTTTTCGACGCGGACCTTCCACGTGTAATCCTGGCCGGTCACGGGATCTTTCGGCCCGGCGATATCGACTTTCAGTACGCCGCCGGAAGTCCAGATTTGCCGGAGAATTTGGCTCCCGACGACCAGCTCTCCTTCGTTCCCTTCCCCGGTTTCAGGCCGGATCACGCGGACCGCGATCGTCGTGGTTCCCGCTCCGGCCTCTTTTTGGTACACGTCGACGCTCGCCTGGCCGTTGGCGTCGGTTTCGATTTTCGTTCGCTGCGCGAGATTCTCGCCGAAGCCCGCCGCGGCCCCGCCGATCACTTCATATTCGACGAACCAGCCGGAGCGTGGAGAGCCGTTCGATTGCCTGGAAACGATCGTGGTCAACCGTCGCGGATCGCCGACCGGGGCGACCGTGGTTTTCGGAAACGCGAATTGGGCGTCGATCCAGTGAATCGCGGCCGAAGCGCTTCGTTTCGTCCAATCGTCGATCGTCGACGAGAACGCGGTCACGTAAGACGTGCCCTCTTTCGTCGACTTGAGCGTGACCCACGTTTGTCCTTTGAGAATTTCAATGTCGTCTTTTGTGTCCGTCGTTCCCCGGTCGATAGTCCAGAGGTTCGCGCTCGTTTTCGTCTTCACGTAGCGGTCGCTGATCTTCTGCGATTTCGTGAAGTCGCAATGCAACCAATCGCACCAGGAGCCGGTGTCGTAGGTGAGGATGGTTCCCGATCCGTCGAGCGACCATTCGATCGGCTGGTTCGTGCGAAGATACTCGTCGTGTCCGAGATAACTGGCGACGACGACGACTTCGGAATTGATCGGGGCGAAATGGACTTTCGGCGTAAGGATCACCGCGGGCCCCTTGACCGGTTCCGGCGGTGCGCTGGACGCGTACGTTCCGTCGAAACCGGATGTGCCGGAAAAACCGCCGCCGGTTCCCGTGCCAGGAACCGCACTTCCAAAACCGCCGGGAAACCGCTCGAACGTGAACGGATTCGGTGAAGTCGTGTCCGGGGTCGAAGTCGGCGCTTCGCTGCCGGACTGCGGAAACGTCGTTGTCGCACTCGGATTGGCGACCGCCGGCGTTTGCGAACTTTCGCCGGTCGTATTCGGAACGACGCCGCTTTGTTGCCGAGTGAAAAGGCAACTGCCCGTCGGATCAATCTTCAAGTCCCGCAGCGAAGCGCAGCCCGATCCCCCGAGGATCATCCCCAAGAGAATCAAGCCAATCACTTTCCACCGAAAAAACATGAAAACATACTCCGTTTAGCCCGCACGGCAAAGGTGTCGGAAAAAAATCTGGAAATCGCTTCCCAACAATAGCTTTTTCCCGATGAGGGGAGGAAAGAAAAAAGAATTTACGGAAAAGAAAATTTTTAACCAGGTGATAGAATCGGTATAAATCTTAAAAACAATACGACCGCAACCAAAGCCGCGATTGGCAGACTGCTGGATCGTCAAGCCAAAACTGTAAGTTGACTCTTTTGGTAAAATAGAGGACAGAGGACAGAGGGGACCGGCGTTTTGGTCGTATCAACTTGATTATACATTTCCTGATTTGCCTAAATTACCACGGTCCCTCTTACAGTGGATTCAACGCGGAATTCGTGAAGATGGACAAAAAAAAATGAGACAGCACAAGTAAAAACCGCGCAATAATCGCAAAAAACATCACGAAAATAAATTCTACGTGGAGAGGTCCGGCGAAAAAATTTTTATCGCATCACCTTGATACATAACAATTTACGATTTTCCCATTGAAGGGATTGCCGAACGGTGGATAAAATGGTAGCTTGGACACGAGAAAGTTTTCACCACTCGCCTTTAAGCCCCTCCCCGTCCATGCGTAAATACGAATTCCATTGGGATATTATCGGTGATTTGAAAGAAGGACGCCCCAATTTGGGGGAAAATGTCAATCTGATTCTCTATCGATTGATGCAGTACACGTTCCGCGATGTGACCGAGCGTCGTTTCGGGACCGAAGCGTGCGACTCCGTTTTTTACGAAGCCGGAAAGCTCGCCGGGATGTTTTTCTTCGAACAGTTCCTCGCGTCCCACAAGGACCTTCCGCTCAACGGATTCGTCGCGGAGCTTCAACGGATCATGAAAGAACTCGGGATCGGTGTTCTCCGCGTTGAAAAAGCGGATCCCGAAGCCGGTCAATTCGTGTTGACCGTCGCGGAGGACCTGGACTGCTCCGGTCTGCCGGATATCGGGTTGGAAGTGTGCAATTACGACGAAGGATTCATCGCGGGAATTTTCTACAAGTACACCGGCGAGGAGTTCACCGCCAAAGAAATCGACTGCTGGTGTTCCGGCGACAGAACCTGCCGCTTTGAAGTTCAGCGCACCGAATCGCCGACCTAAACTCTCTCAGATGACCGTTCCCACATCTAAAGGCTCCGCATTGGTTCGGGATCTGCTCAACGCACGATCCGTTCCCGAACTGGAGGATGTTCTTTCCGATGTTCCCGCCGAGGACCAAGGCGATTGGAAGGAGCTTTACTCGGAAATTACCGCGATGCGCGATACGCTCAAGAATTTTTCCGGCGGAAATTTCGACGAACAAATCGTGCATCGCGGTGCCGTCGCGGGGTATCTGAAAACGCTGCAAGCGAATTTGCGACACCTTGCCTGGCAGGTCGAGCAGGTTGCCGAAGGGGATTTTTCGCAGCGGGTCGATTTCATGGGGAATTTTTCCCGGGCGTTCAATAAAATGACGTCGCAATTGGAACGCTTGCTCGCCGAGTCGAAAGAACGTGAAGCGTACGAGCGGACCCGAATCATGCTCGACGCGACGCCGCTGTGCTGCTGCTTTTGGAACGAAAATCTTCAGCGCATCGACTGCAATCTGGAAGCCGTGAAATTGTTCGACTTGAAGTCGAAACAGGAATTCCTCGACCGTTTCGACGAACTTTTTCCCGAGTTCCAGCCCAACGGACTTCGCTCGACCGAGCTGGTCGAAAAACATTTACGAGACGCTTTTTCCAAAGGACGGCTCGAAATCCAGTGGATGCACCAAAAGCCGGACGGCGAACCAATTCCGTCCGAAATCTCATTGGTCCGGGTTCGACAGAATGATCGCGATATCGTCCTCTCATATATCCGGGATCTGCGTGAGTTGAAAAAAACCCAAACGGCCCTGGAACGGGAACGGCTCCTCTTGCTCGACATTCTCAACACCAGTCCCGTCTGCTTCACGATCCTCGTCGACGGGAAAGCCCGTTTCGTGACGCCGTTCATGCGGGAATTCCTCGGGATCGAAGTCGGCGAAATCCTCACCGATTACTTTTCGTCGCACGATCACGCCGATCCGGTCGCGACGGACTCGGACATTCCCTGGCGGCCGGTCTCGGTCAGGACGAAAACGGGCGAAACGAAGGAAATGCTCGCCAGTTTCCACCGAACGGATTATTACGACGAAAAAGGAATCATGGCCTGGCTCGTCGACGTTACGGAAATCCGAAAGGTCCAGGACGATTTACGCGTCGCCCGCGATAAGGCCGAGGAACTCGCCCGGGTCAAAGGGGAATTCCTGGCCAACATGAGCCATGAAATCCGGACACCGATGAACGCGATCCTCGGAATGATGCACTTGATCCAGCAAACCGAGCTTTCCGACAAGCAGGCGGTCTACATCGAGACGACCGAGAAATCGGCGAAACTCCTGCTGCGGATCATCAACGACATTCTCGACTTCTCGAAAATCGAAGCGGGAAAAATGACGATGGAATCCCGGATTTTCCTCTTGTCCGGTACGATCCGGGACGCGGTTTATCTTGTCGAGGAATCGGCTCGGAAGAAACGAATCAAACTCTCCTGCGACATTCCCTCCGATTTGCCCAAAACGGTCGTCGGCGACGCGGTTCGACTCAAGCAGGTCCTGCTCAATCTCCTCAACAACGCGATCAAGTTTACCTCATCGGGAGAAGTGCGGTTGAAAGTCGCGGTCCAGGATCGGGACGAAGCGGGAATCACGTTGCATTTTACCGTGTGCGATACGGGAATCGGCTTGACGCCGGGACAGCGGGAAAATCTTTTCCTCCCTTTCACGCAAGCGGACAACACCATGAGCCGCAAGTACGGCGGAACCGGCTTGGGGCTGGCGATCTGCAAAAATCTGGTCGGCATGATGGGGGGTGAAATCTGGTGTCAAAGCCGCGAAGGGGAAGGTTCGACGTTTGAGTTCACCGCGATGTTTGAGTGGTCGTCGTGCGGAAAGCCGACGGAAAATCGATCCGGGGGGCCAAGAGCGCCCGAACTGGGGGAAGCGGACCGGTACGTCGACGAGGAAATCGGACTGCAAATTCCGGAATCGCTGCAAGGAATCCCGATTCTCCTCGCGGAAGACAACAAGATCAACCAGCTCGTCGCGGTCGAGCTTTTGAAACTCAAAGGGTTTTCCGTGGACATTGCCCCCAACGGGCGCAGGGCCGTGGAGATGATCCGGAATAAATTTTACGCGATCGTCCTGATGGACATCCAGATGCCGGAAATGGACGGGCTGGAAGCGACGCGTGAGGTTCGACGAGATCCGCGTTTTGCCCGGCTCCCGATCGTCGCAATGACCGCCAATGCGATGTCCGGCGATCGGGAACTGTGCCTCGCAGCCGGCATGAACGACCACATCGCCAAGCCGATCGATCCGAATTCGCTCTACCGATCGATCATTCGCTGGGTCGACTCTCAGCTCGCTCCCACGGATTGACCCAATCGCCCCAATGCTCCAAATAAAGGGCAAAGGCCGGGATGTCGGTACGCCGTTCCAACCATTCTTTCGTTTGACGGACCAGGTCCTGTTCCCGCTGGAGCGAGAGATTACCGAGCATCAGCATCGTTCTCAGAAAAATGAAATACGTATCCAATACGTCGCATCGGCAATAGTCGTTGATCTTCGCGACCTCGCCCTGTTCGTACATGTCCTGAACCATATTGCCCTGGACTTCCATTTTTCCCGGCTTTCCGAGCAGGTTCGCCGCCAAATTGAGCCCGCCGTTGAATCGCGTCGCGCCGAAGTTCGTCAAAACGTCGCACAAATCGAAATGCGACCGCGTGTTATAGCGGTTGCGAGGCTGGTCGTATGTCTTTTGGTCGAGCGACAACCATTGCGGAATCGAAATACCGTACCGAAACGCCGTCAATTCCATCAGCGGAATATCGAACCCGCGGCCGTTGAAACTGACGAGCGTCGGCTGTCCGTAATGCTTCCAACCGCGCCAAAACAGGCTGCAAATCTCGTGAGGCCGGAACTGCGGCTCGTCGAGAACGACCAGATCTTCGATCTGGAAATCGCCCGTCACTTTAGCGATCGCGACGGAAACCGGGAGCTGGAACGTGTACGGAATAAAATCCGTTCCGTTGGCGGCCATCAGTTCGTCGCGATACGCCCGGACCGCCGCTTGCGGCTCGATGTCCTTTCCGGCAAAGTGAACCTTCGCGACCAAGTCCGGATCGGCAACGCTTTCGATGTCGAAAATTAAATAATGTACTTTAGCCATATTCCGTTCTTGTTAAACCGCTACCGACAACCGGACCAGAACTTGGGAACGACCTTTGCGAAGATCGTGACGCAGGCCGGACTGGAGACGATTCCACGACCGTTCGACAACATGCGAATGACGCGATCCAACGAGGTCTACAACCGTTTCGGCGCCTTCAAGGAGTCGCAGTGGATCGGGCACTCGGCGAAGACGCGACAGGACCATTACCTGATGATCCAGGACTCGGATTACCTTGAAGCGTCAGTGTGGGAAGTTGCGGCGAAAGGGAGTAAACCCAGTTCGGAATTTCCCGCCACTTTTCCCGCCACTCAGGGGGTAAAATAGGACAAAACGGGCTATCACAGATAACAGCACGACTAACAAAATACCGCGTTAAGTCCTTGAAACACCGGGAAATACGTGGTAAAACGCGATTTGATTTAAGAAGCAAAAACTACCCGGCAAGGACTCGAACCTTGAACGAGGGAACCAAAATCCCTTGTGTTGCCAATTACACCACCAGGTAAACCATAATCGACTGCCGGCAAGCTTAAAAACCAAGAAGTTCGCTTATCACCAGTCGCTTCGCTATTGGTAAATTCCCTGTAACAACTTTACAGTGCGTTGAGTTCTTCTTTCCGCCCGCAAGCGTGCGCGACGTTTCGTTTCGCTCGGCTTTTCATAATTCTCGCGCCGTCGCATTTCCTTCTTAATTCCACTTCTTTCCACCAACTTGCGAAAACGCCGCACGGCCTCCTGGATGGATTCTTTTTCCCTAAGCGTGAGCTTGACCACTCAACATCACCTTTCTTTTCAAATACGGTTAAAATGAAATACGGCTTCCCCGCTTACCGGAAGAGCCACTTAAAAAATAAACACGCATCGAATTATAGGAGCGTCGAGATGAAAAACCAAGGGGGGGCGGTCCGCGAACAAGTTGCACGGGTGCTGTCAACTTTTGTGGGCGGCCAAACCGCACTGTTTCAGTGCTCTTTCCACTGATCGCCGTAAAGGACGGCACACAACGCCGACATGTCGCGGGACAAAGCGGAGAGTGGTTCCGCCGCTGATGGGACGTTACGAATCGACCCAAGAAAAGCATTTTTGTACCGATTTGTCGCCGAACGGAGCAGACCGCTTGCTTTTTCGACCATGCCCGGTAAAAAAGAGAGAATAAGTTCAATGCAATCACACCGGTCAAAATGTATAACTCCAAAAAGAAACCGACGTCGTGTCCCAACGAAGCCTGTCGAGCGGCCCGCGTGAAGCCGAAGCAAGAGAAGGTTTACCGATTCCTTATCATGGCAACCTCGACGGCCATCCTGCTGGCCGTTCTTCGCACGGCCAGCGTGATCGTCGCGCCGATGCTCATGGCACTGTTTCTGACGATCATCCTGATCGTTCCTCTGCGCTGGCTCCGCGAAAAAGGCTGTCCGAACGTCCTGTCGCTCGTGATCGTCCTCGGTTTGACGGGCGTGATCCTGGTCGGAGTCGGTTTGCTCGTGGGGCGGTCACTCAACGATTTCGCTCGTCAATTTTCTCCAAAATACAAGGCGAAAATCACGAGTACGCTCAACGCTTTGGATGGGAAGCTGGAATACTATGGTTTTGCGATCGGAAAAAAAGAAGAAAAATCGAAGCAAAACGATATCCCGGAGATCGAACAACAATCCGCTCCACAAGTGGTTGGGGCCGTGCAGCTGCCCGGATCCGCCAATCCCAAAGATCGCTCTCGAAATATCGAAACATCCGACCGGCCTGAAAAAGCGACTTCACCGGACGCTTCGGACGCTTCGGAGACGAAACCTCAATCGGATTCCGAGAACGCCGTTGAGGAAGAAGAGGAAGACAAGCAGGAACCTCTCGGCGGCGGCGAGACAAACTCGAACGTCTTTTCCAGGGCAATACGGGAAAATAACAAGCCGTCCTTGATCGAACTGAACACGGAAAGTGTCATGTATTGGACCGGGGTGTTCGTTCGTGAATTACGTCACCTCGCCGAGAGCGGATTCCTGGTGATCATCATTACGCTATTCATGACATTCGAGGCCGCCCGATTTCCGGAAAAAGTTGACTGGGCTCTCGGGAAAAAAGGGCCGATCAACTACGAACACTTACACCATATCGCGGGCGAGATACGACGCTACCTTTTCATCAAATCGATCGCGTGCGTGATGTCGTCCTCCGCTGCGACGCTTGTTTATCTGTGCTTCGGCGTTCCCGGTTCGCTGATGTGGGGACTGGTCGCGTTTTTCCTTTACTTCATCCCGAACATCGGCGGCATCATCGCGTCGATCATCCCGGGCCTGCTGATTTTCATGGAACTCGATCTGTCCGGCGTCCTTTTGTACGCGGTCTGCCTGGTCGCGATCGAGTGTTCGATCGGCTACGGTATTGAGCCGAAAATGCTCGGGCACGGCCTCGGCATTTCGACGGTCGTCATTTTTTTGTCGCTCCTTTTGTGGGGCTGGATTCTCGGCCCGGTTGGGTTGTTTCTTGCAGCACCGCTGACGATCATGGTCAAAATCATCCTCCAGGCGTTCAAGGAGACCGAATGGATCGCCATCCTTCTCGGCGACAAAAACCGACCGGAAGAAGAGGAGACCTGAATCGCGGGCTCGCAATCCCCCCCCCTTTACGACCGGCCCGCCAGGGAAAGATAGCTTTCATAACGCCGCATGTCGATTCGTCCGTCGGCGACGGCGTTTTTGACCGCGCAGTCCGCCTCGAACGAGTGCGTGCAGTCGGGAAAGCGGCAATGATTTTCGTAAGGGGCCAGTTCGTGGTAGAATGCAAGTACCTCTTCGGGAATGATGTCCCAAAGTACGAATTCGCGGATGCCCGGCGTATCGACGACGTATCCGCCGAAAGAGAGTTTCAAAAGCTCCGCCGTGGTCGTCGTGTGCTTGCCTTTTTGATTTTCGCGGGATATTTCGGCAACGCGAAGATTCAAACCGGGATCCAGTGCGTTTAAGAGCGACGATTTCCCGACGCCGCTTTGTCCGCTGACGACGCTTTCCCGATCCTGAACGACCCGGCGCAACCTGTCGATCCCGAGCCCGGTCGTCGCGGAAAACGGTATCACCTTGTACCCGATCTGCGAATAAACGCCAATCAACGGTTGTAACGTCGCCGGATCGACCAGGTCGATTTTATTGATGCAGATAATCGGACGAATTCCCGACCGCTCCGCCGAAACGAGGAACCGGTCGATCAGGTTCGGTTTAAAAAACGGCTCCGCCCCGCTGGTGATGATCAGGATCTGATCGACGTTCGTAACGATCAACTGTTTGCGGTTCTTGCTCAGCCGTGAAATCGCCCCGGTTCGCGGCTCGATCCGTTCGATCGCCCCTTCGAGCCGGAGATTGTCGCAACCGCCGTGGACCACCTGCCGGAAAAGAACCCGATCCCCCGCGACGACGACGTGCCGTTGATCGGTCGACATGGTTCGCAGGATTCGGCGCGTCGTACACTGAAAAACCTGTCCTTGTTCGTTTTCGACGAAACTGACCAAACCGTGAACTCGAAGCACGCGACCTTGTCGACACGTTTCGGTATCACAGGCGGGAAGCGTGGAAAATCCGAGGTCTTCCGTTTGAGCCGGCTCGACTTCGGCGGCCAACACGGTTCGGCGCCGAACCAGCTCTCCTTTGCCGCTGATTCGCTCTTCCAGAACGGGATCGTCCTTTTCGAAACCGTGGTCTTGATACTGCTGCGTCCAATCCTTGGACCGGGTCCGGGAAACACGATTCTTGCGGAACTCGACTCGAACTTTTTTCGGTTTGGTCATAAAAAGGCTTTAGTGACTTCAACCGCGGCGACGAGGTTGGCGATGATTTCGGTTTTCGTGAGCGGCTTCGTCTTTTCGGTTTTCGATTCGGCTTTGTCCCCCCTGGGTCCCCCCGGAACATGGAGGGGGACAGGGAGAGAGGAACACTAACTACCGGGATTGTAGTGCTTCAAAACCAAGTCTGCAAGAGGGATTTTGGAAAAAGACAAACTCGACAACAGAGCTTTTCCCGGTTAAAATCGGGCTCTTTCGTCTCTTGAACTCAACAACGCCAACCGAAAATGAAAACCACGATCACTTTCAAACGCGCAAACGAAACGGACTTGGAAACGCTCGTCGATCAACGGATCGCGTTTTTGAAGGAGTATCAATCCGGAGCGACTCCGGAAAAAGAACTTGACCTCCGCCGGGCCGTGAAAGAATATTACGCCGAGGCGATACCATCGCGACACTGCATTTATTGGCTGGCGGAATCGGAGGGGAAGTCCGTCGGTGGTGCCGGAATGGCGATCCGTCGACATGCTCCGCAATACGTGTTAATCAACGGTTTGACGGCTTACGTTTTCAATGTGTACACCTGTCCGGAATTTCGCGGGCAAGGCATCGCCAAGGAAATCATGCGTCGGCTCATGGAGGAAACCAAGCGGCTCGAGATTCGCCGCGTCGAACTTCACGCAACGGAAATGGGACGACCGCTTTACGAAAAACTCGGTTTCAAGCCGCCGAAAGACATTTATCTCGAATGGGCCAACGGTTAAACTTCTGAGGAACATCCAGCAATTTTGAAATTTTGCCAGACTTTTGCTCGGCTTCAGCCTCGCCTCCTCCGAGAAAGAGCCGGGGGTGTCAACCCCCGGGTACGAAGCCGCCAACGAGTACAATTCCACCGCCATTCGATTCGAGTTCGACGACACCACGCTCGCCGCGACGCTTGACGCCATGACCGTCGACCGGATTCTCGGTGAAGATTATCACCTTTTGTACCGATGCACGTCCGTAGGAAGTCAGTATGTGACTTTCGCAACTGTCGAGGAAAGACGGTCTCCATGGATCATCTGGACCAAGG
>JAVBTU010000341.1:0-3234 GCA_031556015.1 Thermoguttaceae bacterium | reverse complement strand
CCTCCATTCTCGCCTATCTCGCGGCATTATGTACTCCCGACCCCTTTTCTCCCTTTTCTCCCGTCCGTCGGAGTGTTGACGCCCGTCCTCTCGTTGGTGTAGAATGAATGGACTTGAACAATTAGGTCGCCCCTTCCTTCGATTATTTCCTGTTGCTATGGTCCACGTCAATACGTTTTACGTTCTCATTTTCTGTTTCGTTTTCACGGTACAAGCCACGGCACAGAATTACAGTTCCGATTCGACGCTCCCCGGAGCAATCGCGGAAAACACCGAGGATCTGGGCAAACCGGAAAAGGAGGGGCTACAAACAGTCGTGATCGTCTATAAAACGCATTTCGACATCGGCTATTCGGAACGGATTCAGCAAGTGATCCACGATTACCGTACCTCCATGGCCGATCAGGTGCTCGCGGCGATCGACCTTTACGCCGATCAACCGAAAGACCAGCAGTTCGTCTGGACGCTCGCCGGCTGGCCGATGAAACAGATCATCGCCGACGGCCAGTCGCCGCAACGGCGTCAAAAGATCGAAAAAGCGATTGAAAGCGGCAATCTCGCGATTCACGCTTATCCATTCACGATGCATACCGAGACCTCGGAATTGGAGGACATGGTTCGCGGCTTGGGAATCTCATCGAATCTGGCCCGCCGGTTCGGGCGGCCGCTTTCGGTCAGTGCAAAAGCGACCGATGTGCCGGGACATTCCTGGATTATTCCGACGCTCTTCACCCACGCCGGGATCAAGTTCTATCATATGGGCGGTCCCGTGGTCAACCTGACACAAGGGTTGCCGCCGTTCTTCTGGTGGGAAGGGCCGGATGGATCGCGGCTTTTGACGTTTTACACGAACGATTACGGAACCTCGCCGATGCCGCCGACGGATTGGCCGTACAAGACATGGTTGTACATCAGCATGACGGGCGACAATCAGGGCCCCCCGCACCCACAAACGGTCGCCAATCACATCGAATCCTATCGAAAACAGGGAATTAACGCGGTGGTCGGTTCGATGGACGATTTCGCCGAACTGATCCTCAAGGAAAACCTGAGCGAACTGCCGATCGTCCGGACCGACGTGAGCGACGTCTGGATTCATGGCGTCATGAGCCAGCCCGCGGCGATGAAAACGGCGATGAATCTCCGCCCTTCCATCGCGGCGTTGGACCAACTGACCACATTGGAACGCATCTGGGGGATTTATCGTCCCGACATTCGTGGATCAATCGCCGACGCGTATGAAAACAGCCAGCTTTTCAGCGAACACACCTGGGGGCTGGCGAATCAGCATTATGTCCGTGTTCCTTACGGCAAAGCGTGGCAGGAATTGTGGGAACGCGGACTACCGGCGCAGTTCCGGCTCATGGAAGCGTCCTGGAAAGACAAAGCCGAATCGGTCGAAAAGGTCGAAAAACTGATCGACCTTCCTTACCGTGACGCCGTCTCTTCTCTGGCCGACAACATCCGGGTCGACGACGGTCGGATCGTCGTTTTCAATCCGCTCCCGTGGAAACGCGACGGACTGGTTGAATTCGATACCCGGCTCATTTTCGGCAACGGTTACAAAGCGATTCGACCGCTCGACGGCGGAGCCGCGATTCCGGTTTCGCATGAATATTCGGCCATCGAGGATGCGGCGCCGATGTCCCGGTTCGTTGTCCGGGATATTCCGCCGCTCGGATACAGGACGTTCGTCCCCGCCGCCGAGGAAGTTCCCGGTCCCGAACTGGCCGGAAATGCGGAAACCGGCGTGATCGAAAGCCCGTTCTTCAAGGCGGTCCTGGACGCTCGACGCGGTCGGATCACAAGCTTGATCGACAAGCGAACCGGCAGGGAAATCGTCGATCCCGAAGCGCCTCAAGGATTCGGCCAATATTTTTACGAACGTTTTTCGTACCAACAGATCGCCGACTGGCTCGCCAAATCGCTTTACGATCAGTATAGGGCGCACCGTTTTTGTTTCGCGGCGTACGATATGCCGCAGGATTCCGTTTATGAATCCTCGCTGCCGGAAAACATGGAACTTGCCGTCGTCCAGTCGCCGATCGATGTGAAGGCGGTTATGACCGGAACTCTTCCCGGCCCGGGGCAACCACAAAGGGTGAGTATCGCTCTGGTTCTCTCAGGGTTGGAACCGACGGCGGAAATCGAGGTCGCTTGGCAAAAGCAGCCGGATTCCTGGCCGGAAGCGGCGTGGATCTGCTTACCGCTGAAGGTGGAGAATCAAAAATTCCAACTCGGGCGTCTCGGCGGCAGCGTCGATCCGGAAAAGGACATGATCGTTGACCATGCGAACTACCACATGTGGTGCGTCAATCATGGCGTCGCGGTCTACGACGGCGAAACCGGCGCAGGATACGGCGTTTGCTCGCCCGACACACCGATGGTCAGTCTCGGCAAGCCGGGCGAATACGAGTTCGACGAAAAATTCACGCCGCGAAAACCGTATGTCTATTTCAACTTGTACAACAACCATTGGCGCACCAATTTCTGCGCATGGATCGGAAACGGACAGCGAATGAGTGCGAAAGTCCGGCTTTGGTCGTTCGATAAATTCGATGCGGAATCTTCACTGTTTACGCCGTCGTTGGAAACAAGAGCTCCACTCCAAGCAGCCGCTTCAAAGGTCCGCGGAGGACAACTACCCGCGACCCGGGCGGGAATCGGCTTGTCGCGACAGGGAATTGCCTTGACCGCGTTTGGGCCGAATCCGGACGGCAAAGGAACGGTTCTACGCTTGTGGGAACAGAGCGGCCAAAACGGACCTTGCACGGTCACGTTGCCGACGGGCTTGAATGTCGATACGGTCAAGCCGATCACTCTCCGCGGCGCCGACGCAGGCGGAGCCGTGAAAGTGGAACAGGGAAAATTCACATTCGATCTGAAACCTTACGCCCCGGCTTCATTTTTGATGGAAGAAGTGGACCAGTTGCGGGAGTGAAAATCGACCTTTGGCGGTCACTCGGGTTTTCCCTGTCTCTGGCTACTTCAAAAACTGTTGGGAGAAAAGGGGTCGGGAGTGAATGCCGCTATCGCCTTCAATCATAGGCCTTTTGGCAATTTGTCCAGCCGGGCTTTTTTCAGTTCGGCGCTGGGGGAGATCATCAGCGGCTGCTTCGACGGGCGACGCTTCACCGCGCGAGGCTCAAAACGACCCGGACGCAACGGTATCACCAACTTGTCCAAATAACCCAAAATCGCAGGCAGATCCGTCGGCACCACTCCTTCGCGCGA
>JAVBTU010000542.1:0-3651 GCA_031556015.1 Thermoguttaceae bacterium | reverse complement strand
GATCATGATTCCGCCGATGTAATCGCCGACGTTTTTCGTAACGGTCAAATGGATCAAGCGGACCGTCGTTTCCAACAGCGCCAGTCCCGCTCCGAGCGACGCGCGGTTTTGAGCGAACGTCGCGTTGGAAATCACCGAAGTTCCGTTGGTCGAGGTCATATAAACCCCGCCCCCTTCGTTGGCGGCATTGTTCCGATAAATCGACGCCCCGACGATCGACGCGTTGGTCGTGTTCAGGAGCATTCCTCCGCCGGAAACGGTCGCCGAGCAGTCGGACACGATAATGTCGGTCGCGTTGAGCGTTGCGCTTTTCGAGTAAAAACCGCCGCCCCCTTCCAATCCGCTCGCAATGCTGTCCCGGATCGCGACTTTGTTGAGCGTAATATTCGACGAATACGCGACCACGCCGCCGCCGTTGACCGAGGACCGGCCGTGCTGGAGCGTGATTTCCGAAATGTTGACGTCGATCTTCCCGACCGCTTTGATCACCGACGATTGGTACCCGGCGTCGAGCGTCAGGTAGTTCATCGCGCCGGGCGAGCTGACGTTGTCGATCGTCGTGGTCCAACCGGAAATCGTCAGACCGCCGTAAATCGTAATCGCTTTCCCGTTGAGATAAATCGTCCCGGTCAATCCGTCCTTGAACGTGATGATGTCCGTTTCCGTAAACGATCCGGCGGGCGCGTCGCCGACCTGGATGTTGCGATTGGCTGCTTCGAACGCTTCCCGGAACGTCGTTTTTCCGTCCACGGCAATCACGTCGTCGAGGCTGTCGACGATGTAGGTCCGCGCCGCGCGAGCCGCCGTTGCCGTATCGACGACGCCGATTTTCATCCCTTTGCCCAGCGCCGGACTCCCCTCAAGCAGTGGGAGCACGAACACGCCGTTCCCGGAATCGGTCGGGGCGCCGGCTTTCGGATCGAGCGGAGTCGTCGCCGTGCCGACCTGGTTTCCTTGCGAACCGTTGGCGATCGTCGTTTTTCCGGACCCGTCGGGAACGGCGGGAATCCCGGTTCCGTCGCCGATCACGTTATTCGAACCGGAGAGCACGAGCGTCGTTTTCGGTTTGCCGCTGGAAAGTTCCCCGTAAATGTCCGGACTGGTCGCCGCCGTATTGGCCGCGATGATCGAGGCATTGAGCGACACCAAACCGGAAACGATGTAAATCCCGCCGCCCGTGGTCCTTGCGACGTTTCGGGATACGGTCAAATTGGAGTAGGTCGATTCCGCTTTAGGCGACTGGTTGTCGGCATTGTTGGAGAAGTAGATTCCTCCACCGTATTCGGCGACATTGTTCGCAAACGTGGTCGTCGAAAGGTTCATCACGCCGAACTGACAAATCCCACCCCCGCGACCGTGGTTGGAATAATGACTCGGCGCAATATTGGAAATAAAGGAAGAAGATGTGATCGTTCCCGTCCCGTCCGCTTGAAGCAGTCCTCCCCCCTGGATCCCCGTATTCCCGGAAAAGTGGGACGTGGAGACATTGAGCGTTCCGCCCCCTTGGTACAGTCCTCCGCCGCCGGTGTTTCCGGTTGCGTTGTCGGCGAAAACGGTCGTTTGAACCGTCAGCGTTCCAGACCCGAAGGAGACGCCGCCGCCGGAGACGTTCGCAAAGTTTTCCGAAATCGTACTCCCCTTGATCGTCGTCGCACCACCGACGATATAAATCCCACCCCCGCCGTTGATTGCGCTGTTTTCCGTGACGACGACCTTGTCGAGCGTCACGTTGGTGCAGTTGAGCAGCGTTACACCGCCGCCGTTGTACCAGTGCGCATTGGTTCCCGTCGTTTGCCCCGAATAGGGGTTGGCGTTTCCGCCGGAAATCGTAACGCCGTCGATCGTAATCGCGGAGGAGAGCCCGGAACCGTAAAGGACCGTATAAGCGTTGTCCCGGACCGTGTCGGAATTGCCGAGATCGTCGTTGTGCCCGAGATCGCCGCTGAGAATGGTCTTATTGACGTAGGTTTTTCCGCTGTCGGTCGTTTGGCGGGCGTCTTTGCTCGATTCGGTCCCCGCGACTCCGCCGTAAATCGAAACGCCGTTGACGAGCGAAAAGGTCGCGCTGCGCTGTTCGGTGGTCGTGGTCGGCTTGCTTGGCGTATAGGTTCCTTCGGCGACCCAGATTTCGGTGATGCTTCGGCTCGAATCGGCCGCAAAGTCCAACGCGGCTTGAAGTGTTTTGCAGGCGCTCCCCCAAGAGGTCCCGTCGCCGCCGGTTCCCGTGACGTTAGCATTGACGTAACACGCGGCGAGGAGGGTCCGATCTTCGAGCGGTTCGATGTGGAGTCGTCGCGACTGCGGCGATTGGGCACTCGAAGCGTTCTCCGATGATTTCGTCCAGCGAAATTGACGAGCAATTTTATCGAAAAATGGGGTCATATCCTTATGAGAATGAAAAAATGGGGACGGGCCGCGAGGGCGAAATTGCCGGAATCTCGTTCGAGGAGGAGTGAATTATCGTTCGGCTCAAGCCGATTGTATTCGATATGATACTCGAATAGCGCAAACGGTTCAATCCAAACGTAGGGAATCCCGAATATTTTTTGAAAAAATTTCTGACAGCTTCCGGTTGGGGTTGACGGGAAGAAGAATGGGGTTTTCGCGGTTCACCCCATTGACGATTCGCCGAATCCCTGTATACTCCGAACCTTGAAATGCAACCTTCGGGGGATTAGCTCAGTTGGGAGAGCGCTTGGCTGGCAGCCAAGAGGTCATCGGTTCGACCCCGTTATCCTCCATTTTCTTAACTCCTTGTATCTGAAGGACTTAGCCTTGCCACAGGACGTTCCGCTTGAAACGTCGTTTTTGTGCGTCCTACGGCCACTGTTGGCTTTTGCCGCCATACTCGTTTCGGCGCACACAAATTTCCTTGCGGGAAAGAATCCACCCTTCTCTTGCGGTCTACGGGATTCCTCTTGTCGGAAAGAGCGATTGTGTTAGAATAACAGTGCGAGTTTTCGTTTTTACTTTCTCATTCCTCTTCAAGGAGTTGTCGCATGATCGTCACCACCAAAGACCTCTTCAAGCAGGCGTACGGCAAGTATGCCATTGGAGCGTATAACATCAACAATCTGGAGCAGACCGTCGGGCTTTTCCGCGGGAACCTCGGAAAATCCGCCAAAAATGAGGATGCGGACGATGCGACCAAGAGCGCTCCGTTCATCATCCAAATTTCTCGCGGAGCACGCTCCTACTCCGACAAACGGTTTCTCGAAGCGATCATTCGGACCGCCGACCAGGTTTTCCCGGAAGCGATTTTCGCCGTCCATCTCGACCACGGAACCGAAGAAGCGTGCTACGATTGCATCGAAAGCGGGTTTTACAGCTCCGTTATGATCGACGCGTCCCATGAGGAATTCGCCAAAAATATCGAGATTACGCGCCGGGTCGTCGACAAAGCGCACGCCAAGGGAATCGTCGTTGAAGCGGAACTCGGCCAGCTCGGCGGCGTTGAGGAAGACGTCGTCGGCAGCGTGAAACTGACCGATCCGGAGCAGGCGGCGGAATTCATCGAAAAGAGCGGCTGCGACTCACTCGCCGTCGCGATCGGAACGTCGCACGGTGCGTTCAAGTTTTCCGGTAAGCAGGGTCTCCATTTCGACGTTCTGGAAAAAATTCAGAAAGCGGTCCCGAAGGATTTCCCGCTCG
>JAVBTU010000221.1:0-6307 GCA_031556015.1 Thermoguttaceae bacterium | reverse complement strand
GATGGTGTCAATCGGTTGAAGTTTCGCGTTTTGGGCAATTTCAATGTCGCTCATGGATCAAGTACAAGAGGAAAGTGGAATGGGCATCATAAAAACGCCCAGTCTACCATAAAACGGACCGCCCCTGCAAGCATACCGAATCGTTTTTCGGGAAGTATGAAACATGTTTCGGGCGGTCGTGCCGGTACCGTGGGAGAGTCACCTGTTTATCCCCGCCTGTTGCTCCAAGGCCGCAATACGACTCACTAAATCCGGCTGGTTCGGATCCACCTCAAGGGAGTATTTGTAGTTGAGAATCGCCTGACTCCAATCGGAAGACAATTCCCGAAGATAGCCGAGCGAACGATGCGCCCTGGCGTTTTTGGGATCGAGCGCGATCGCGGCGGTCAGGTAATCGATCGCTTCCCGATTTTGGCCTGTTTCCTGATACAGTCGGGCTAGTTCGATTTTCGGATCGGGAAGATTCGGATTCTGGTTGCTCCAATTTTTCAACAATTCAAACGCTTCCGCTTTACGGTTCTGTTCCATGAACCAAACAGCATAACCTCGATACGCGGAAGTATGGTTCGGATTCTTCGTCAGACAAAGCTGGTAGTTCTGCCCCGCTTGAGCGTATTGGTTCGAATCCCGGTTGACCCGGCCCAAATAATGATGGACCGCGGCGATATTATAGTAGGAATCGGCGTCGTTCGGATTCGCTTCGATCGCCGCCTGAAACTTCGCGAGCGCTTCGGCGTACTTTCCCTCCGCGAACAATTGCACGCCGCTCGTGTTGCCGTACTGTGCCTGATACGTGCGGCACCCGCCCTGCAAAAGCAACAGGATCAAAAGAATGGCCGGAAAGACGTCTTTCATGGGTTCGAGGGTGTGTTCGTGAGTGATCGCATCGTATGAAAAACGACCAGTATGGTCAAGATCAATTCGGAGGGATTGGGTTTGCTGTTTCCGTTTGCGGTGTGCCGAAGTTTCGCCCTTCGAACGAAATTAGCCAACTTAACAGGAAACAAAAAATTCGTTGTAAAATGTTCCGTGTCACTTTTTAGACCTAGTAAGACATTTGCGTTGGATTATAATGGATCTAAGCAGGTCGTGTTTACCCCACCTGTTGTTAGTGACTGTGGTAACGCGTTAGAGCGGTGTAGAAAGACAGTTGTCGCACTTGCATAAAACTGTTTCGTTTTGAATCACCCTGTATCATTTTGAACCTCCAAAACGATACTTCGCTTCAAATTTCACCAGATTTCGGAAAAAGGGAGCGATGGTTGTACCCCTTGAATTTTCGCGTTACACAAAAAACAAGGGAATAACATATGCTTTGGCATGATAGTTGCTCACATTGTCTGTGAGAGAGATCGACCGACACGAAGTCGGAAACAAGATCGAGAATCGAGAATAAGGATACAACCGCCAGAGCGAACAAGGATTATAATGAACGCTGCAAAAAGAATTATTCGTTGCCCCCAACCTCAAGCCTCCGGCTACTTTTCGTGGAAGTCGGGAATCGACAAGCTGATCGCTTCGTTGTTACTCGTTTTTGCTCTTCCCATCATCGCTGTTTTGGTCGTAATTGTCCGGCTCACCTCGAAGGGGCCCGCGATCTACAAGCAAGTCCGGGTTGGGAAAGACGGTAAATCGTTCACCATATATAAGATTCGCTCCATGCGGATCGACGCTGAAGCGGCGACCGGCGCCGTTTGGGCTTCTCGCAAGGATCCCCGGATCACGCTTTTGGGGAACATTCTCCGGAAGTTGCATTTGGACGAGCTTCCGCAGCTTTTCAACGTCGTTCGCGGCGACATGTCGTTGGTCGGGCCTCGGCCGGAACGGCCGGAGTTCGTGGACGCTCTCGATAAAAAGATCGACGGCTACAGCCACCGTCTTTTGGTCAAGCCGGGAATCACCGGGTACGCCCAATTGAACCTGCCGTCCGATATCGATTTGAACGACGTTCGCAAAAAACTCGTTCTCGATTTCGAGTACATCGAAAAAGCGTCGCTCTGGTTCGACTTCCTGCTCGTTTTCGGAACCGCCCTGAAGGTCGTCAAGTTGACCGGTCGAGTTCCGTTGACGATTCTCGGCGTCTACCGACCGGTCGAAAAGAGCAAGTGGGCCGGACCGCTCCGGGTTTCCCAAGAGACGCTCGTCTCGCAAGAGCAACGGCTCGACGCCCTGTTCGCCATGGAGACGGCGAAAGTTTAAGCGGCGTTTATTCCATCCAAAGAATGCAGACCGGGGAGCCGACGCTGAGCGGCTCTCCGGTCGGCGTTATTTTTCCGGAATCCGCATCAATCCGAAACGCTTGGATCGTATCGGAATCTTGATTTTCCGCAAGTAAAAACTTTCCCTCCGGCGAAATCGCGAAATGTCTCGGCGCACGGCCCCGGGTTGATTCCGATTGAATCAACGTCAATTGCCCGGTTTGCTTTTCCACGGCGTACACCGCGATACCGTCAAGCCCGCGATTGGACGCATACACGAATTTGCCCGACGGATGAACGGCAATTTCTGCGGTCGAATTGCCGAGTTTCGCAAGTCGTTCTTTGTCGTCGAGAAGTTCTTTCGGCAACGTCGAAACCGTTTGCCCGATCTTCCAGCGACCTTCGGCGTTTTTTCGGACCAGGCAGACCGTGGAATCGAGCTCGTTGACGACGTAAAAGCGACCGGGATCGGTCGGATCGAAATCCAAATGTCGCGGTCCACTCCCGGCGGGGGTTGCGAGGAACGGCGGTTCGGACGGCGTCAACTTCGACGTCGCCGGATCGAGGTCGTACATCATGATTCGATCGGTTCCCAGGTCAGGAACCAGGATTTGCGCTGTCCCGGGAACGACGTAAGCACCGTGAGGATGCGGCTCTTTTTGCCGATTCGGATTCGGACCGCTTCCGGCGTGCGGGATCCCGCTCGCGACTTCCCCGAAACGGCCGTCTTTTTCAAGCGAAATCGAAATAACGCTTCCTCCTCCGTAACACGCAACGATCAGGGAATCTCCCTCCTTCCCGGAATGTACGCAAAGGTGCGTCGGTCCGGTTCCCGGGAGAATCACTTCGTCCAATTTGCTGAGCTGTTTCGTTTTCGGGTCGTAAGAAAATGCGTAAACCGGCCCTTGGTCCGGGGACCAGGTTTCTCCCACGGCGTAAATCACGTTGTTCGCGGCGCCTTTGACCAGAAACGCCGGAGCATCGCACGGGATCGCCAGTTCCGCCGGATTCAAGGCCCCGGTCGCGGTATCGAGTTCGGAAAGGTAGATTCCTTTCCCGTGGAAGTGTCCCTGGGTGTAGGTCCCGATTAAAAAAGGAATCCGCGTCTGCTGGGCAAATGCGGTGCTGGAAAGCAAAAACACTAAAAAGAGCGGAAGGATTAGGATTCTTTGGGCCATTGGATTTGAAGGAGGATAGGATTTTGAAACGTGTTTCACACCAAAAGCGGAGTAGGCGACATTGCTTACTTCTTGATGTATTCGCGGAAACTTTTGATGACCGCGTCCATTGCTTTTTGGGCGTCTTCTTTCGAATTACCGCCGGCGGAAATCGTATAGATGTTTCGCGAAAAACAGGTTTTGTTCAGGGCGTAAACATCGGTCCCTTCTTGGGATCTTGCATGAATTGAAAAAGGAACCGCTTTAGGAACCGGCGCGGTCAGAATTGGCCGAACTTCCTCGACAAAAGTGAAACCGCCGTTTTGAAACGCCATATATTGTCCGTTGTAGAACCCTTTGAGTACGGCGATTTTAATATCGTCGTTTGCTTGGCGATATTCAATCGCTATTGAAACATTAATCCTGCTTCTCGGATTTATACAGGAATAGGATTCCACCTTGTATCCCCCTGCGTTAGCAGAAGATGTTTTTGACCAAGCAAACCCCTCCGCCGGCGCGGTGATGGAAAACTCGCCGGGAACCTTGAGGACATCGAGTTTCGGCTCCCCCGCGGCGAGGAGTGAGCCGACGTTCAGGAATAGTGGTATGACGACAACGAACGGCACGAATCGTCGAAATTTCATGGCAGACACTCCGTGATGAGAGGTGGGGGATTATGAATTATGAATTATGAATTAAACAGAGCGGGAAGCGTAAGCGAGCGTTATTTCATGATTCAAAATTCACATTTGTCATATGTCATTAGTCATTTATTTTTCGTTCGTTGATCCAATCGGTATGGAACGGGCCGTCGCCTGGTTTGTCGGTGCGGCGGTACGTGTGAGCGCCGAAGTAGTCCCGCTGCGCCTGAAGCAGATTCGCCGGGAGCGACTCGCTGCGGTATCCGTCGTAATACGCGAGCGCCGACAAGAACGCCGGGGCAGGAATGCCCCGCTCGACCGCTGTTTTCACGACGTTTCTCCACGAACTCTGCGCCGATTCGACCGCGTCGGCGAAATACGGGTCCAGGAGCAGATTCTCAAGATTCGCGTTCTTGGCGAACGCTTCCCGAATCCGTTCCAGAAAGACCGCACGAATAATGCAGCCGCCGCGCCAGAGCATCGCGATCGAACCGAAATCGAGCGGCCAATCGTATTCCTTCGCCGCGGCCTGCATTTGGACGTACCCTTGGGCGTAGGAAACGATTTTGGAGGCGTAAAGGGCGTGTCGAACCTGGGCGATGAACCCTTTGGCGTCCATCCCTTCGGAATGGGGGCAAAACGAGGGGCCGGAAAGCACCTTGCTTGCGCGGACGCGGGCGTCTTTCATCGCGGATAGACAGCGAGCGTAAACCGCTTCGGTCACAAGCGTACTCGGAGCGCCCAGGTCGAGCGCCAGTTGCGACATCCATTTGCCGGTCCCTTTCGCGCCGGCGGTGTCAAGAATCATGTCGACCAGATCATTCCCGGTTTCCCGATCCTTGACCGTGAAAATGTCCCGGGTAATTTCGATCAAATACGAATCGAGTTCCCCCTGGTTCCACTCGGCGAACACGTCGTAAAGCTGCGCGTTCGTCAAGCCGAGCGTTTGCTTGAGCATCCAGTACGCTTCACAGATCAGCTGCATGTCGCCGTACTCGATTCCATTGTGGACCATTTTGACGTAAGGCCCCGCCCCGCGCGGTCCGACCCATTCGCAGCAAGGAATTTCGTTGTTCTTGCCGACTTTGGCGCTGATCGACTGGAAAATTTCCTTGACCAGCGGCCACGCTTTTTCACTCCCGCCGGGCATCATGCTCGGTCCTTTCCGGGCTCCTTCCTCGCCGCCGGACACGCCGGTTCCGATGTAGAGCAGCCCTTTCGATTCGACGAATTTCGTGCGGCGTTCGGTATCACGAAAATGCGTGTTCCCGCCGTCGATGATCACGTCTCCCGGCTCCAAAAGCGACAACAGCTCCTCGATCACCGCGTCGATCGCCGCGACTTGAGGATACAGCGCGATTTCCGGGGCGGGCACGGCGTCCTTCGACTGGATCATGAGCATCACTTTCTTCGGTCGTTTAAATTTAGCGACCAGATCCTTGAGCGAATGTGTTCCGACGAGTTTGTCCCCTTTCGATTTCACTTCCGGCAGGTTCATGAAATCGTCGACTTTGCTCGTCGTCCGATTGAAGACCGCGACGTTGAAACCGTGATCGACCATATTGAGTACAAGATTTTGCCCCATCACCGCCAAGCCCATCAAACCGAGATCGTATTGTTCCGACATTGAAAAATTCCGGGTAAAAGTGTGAATAAAACGCGAACCGAACGAAATTATAGCATTCCCCCGAGGGGAAACAACACGACGGATCCCTCGATTCCCTCTCTTGCGAACTCTCGGAAAACGGGTCAAATGTCAGTCATTCGGAACTCCAGAGCGGGAAGCGTCAGCGAGCGTACTTAACATGACCCCTCACCTCATAATCTTAATCGTCATCCTGTCCGCCGGTTCGCATGCGTTTTCGGCGGAGGCATCGATTCCGCCGAATTCGCACGGGTGGGGGGATTGCGTCGTTTTTTCGGACGGAAACTCGCTTTTCGCCGTCAACCGAACGGATTCGCGACCGCTTTGGAACGACTCGGGCCTGTTCTATCGGGAAGCGTTCGATTTTGACGATTGGATTTTCGCTCCGGATAAGAAAAAGAAAAAACGGGAGCGCCCGACGCAAATGTTCGCCTCGCACCTCGTTCATCAGGGGCGGCTTTACGTACTCCTGAACCGCTCCGCTTTCGGTCCGGAGCGGGGCAACGTTCTCGCGGCGTTCGATTTGACGCAGGAAGGAAAAATCCTTTGGCGCGTTGCTTTGGACGAAAGAAAATACACCCAGAAACTTCGTTTCGAGTTGATCGACTCTTTGGTCGACGGCCGATTGACCGTTTACCTGTCGGATCAAAACTTCCTGCGAATCGA
>JAVBTU010000331.1:0-7471 GCA_031556015.1 Thermoguttaceae bacterium | reverse complement strand
GTCGGGCTCGGAGGCGAGCGGCCGTTTTCGTGGGAAGCGGCCCAGGGCGTCAAGGACGGCGATCCGCACGTCCCGCTCCCGTTGGCAATGCGTCCGAATAGTCGGGCTCCGAATTCCGCCGTGGTTCCGAATTCCGGAATTCCGTTTGAAGCTTACAAGGAGTATCTCGACAAGAAACTGGTCCAGATGAACGTCGACTACACCGCGCCGGACACGAACAACATGTTTCTGGCGTGGTACGATCGGCGTTGGAACGGTTCCGATTGGAATCTTGAAGGAATTATTCCGTCGTTCCTGCGGCCCTCGCTGATTCCGTACGCCATGGAATCGTTGACGTGGCGTCAAGGTTGGGGAAAAAGCACCGGCACGAGACTGACCGACGTGCAGCGCATGGACATGTTGCGCAAAATCGTGCTGCGCCCCTTGCCGTTCGATCACCCGAATTTCACCGGCAGCAATCCGCAATGGGACTTTTCCTCCGTGCCGAGAAACCAATGGACGGCGACCGCGAACTCGGGGACCGACGATCCGCGGGTCGACCAGTGGGTCGGCAAACTGGCCGAGTTGGCGCACCTGTGCGGCGGCTTGCACTGGGTCAATGAGAATAACGGGGACGGGACGACGACCCGGCGACTTCGCCCGGGCCTGACGCATTACGACGTCGACAACGACGGCGACGGTATCAGGGAAGGGATCTGGATCGACGCCGGGCTGCCGGTCCGCATGAGCGCTTCGGGACAGATGTACAAACCGCTCGTTTCCTTCACGGTCCTGGACATGGACGGTCGCGTCAACGTCAACACGCACGGCAACCACGGCCAGAACCTGTGGTCCGAGAATTACGACTTCGGTCGGGGAAGCAGCTTGTACAGCAGTCCCGAATACGAAAAAGACGGAAGGCTCTCGAATAATGTGCATCGCATCGCCGATCCGCAGCGGGTTGCCCATGCCACGCCGCAACAACGTATCATTCCGCGAGGAAACGGTTACGGCCCCGCCGGAGTGCGGATCGCTTACGCCCTGGACGCGATTCTCGGCGTCGTCCGCGACTTGAATAATGTCACGGCCTATCCGGGCATCCCCTATAATGATAACGAATTTGCGAGAGTGAACGCCACACGGGGCGAAATCGCGGCCTGGCACCTGATGAACGGGGTCTCGACGAAAGTCACGTCGAAAGGCAACGTTTCGCCGACTCCGGAAACCGTCGGTTTGTTCTCTTGGCTGATCGGTCGCTATGGTCTCAACGCCTCCGATGCGCTCCCCGCCCGGCCCGAGAACGACGATAAGAATCCCGCGGCCGATTTTTGGGCGACGATTCTGTACGAATGGTATCTTCCGGCGGATGGAAACAATACGGACAATATCACCAATCCCACCAATACCGGCGGCGCCCCGCCCGATCTTTGGGATACGGCCGTCGTCGCGTTCGACGTGTTCGGACAAAGACTCTTTTCGCCGGTCCCGTTCTCGATGGGGAACTTCTCCTCCTGGGGAGCGGTCCGGAAAGCGAATCCTTACCGTTTCGATCCGTACAACGATATGAGAATCATGTCGGATCAAGCGTCCGACCAGCGGTTCACTCCGGCGGAACTCGAAAATCTCCTGCGGCAAACGGACGTCGACCAAGCGTATTTGCCGAAACGGTTGGAGCAGCTCCTGTCGATGAACATCGGCCTGGATAGTAACGGAAATCCGGTCGTCTCGTATGACCCGACGCTGGCCCGACGGGGACGCGACTTCCTGACGACGGAAAGTCACGATATTCCGTTGCCGAATCCGCGCTACGGCTCGAATCCGGGAATCTACACGCTCCTTTACAAATGCGTCGAAGATCAGGTGATCCGAAGTGGTGTCGCGAACGGAACGTTGGACTTGACCCAGTACGACCAATTTCCGGTGGAAAACCGTCGGGCGATGCTTCGCGTGGACCTGGCGAACGTCGTTTCGCCGCTGGTCGACAAGCTCATCGCGCTGTTGCCGGAACAGATTCGGAACGGTGAAAAACTCGACCTGAATCAATTGACGCAAAAAAACACCTGGGTCGATCCGAGCAACCTGTACGGTCTCCAGGAGCGTGCGGACCTGGCCCGGGGAATTTACATCCTCCTGATGGCGATGTCGTACCAGCAGCTCTACGGCGTGGACGAGGTTTTCCCCGATGTCGGCCTGAGCGGACGATTGGCCTTGTCGTCCTCGAAAGAAGCGAATCCGCCGCAGTACGGTCAAGTCGGATATCGTTATTGGGCGTACGCGGAACCGTATTTCGAGCAGGCGTTCGCGCAGGAAGACCGACTCAATTGGCCGGCGAAAAGCGGAAACGACAAAAAAAAAGCCCAGGAGCTCGCCCGGCAGGTCATGGCGACACGCTTGGCGCAATACGCGATCAACCTGATCGATTACGCCGACGCCGATGCGACCATGTCGCCGATGATCTTCGACATCGATCCGTTCGCGATCGTTTATGGGACCAACGATCCGGCATGGCAGGTCACCGCTCAAAACCATCCCCTGACCGTCAATACGTGTCTGTCGTGCTGGTTCGATCTGTCGACGAATTATCTCAACGATAGACCGTCGCGCTATACGGATTCCCGGGCCGGTTTCGCTTCGCTCCTCATGCCGTACTTCGACGGGAGTTCCGGATGGTCGAACACCCAGCGCCGGTCCTTCCTCGCAACGTCGAGTCCGGACGCGGACGTGCGGCTCACGCCGACCATCGGGGCGACCCCGATGTGCCGCGTGCGTATGATTTTCGGCATGGAACGCTCCGACCTGCTTCTGACCGAAACCCTGGCCACCCACGACCTGGGCATCGCCGACACGAATGCGGACGATTACGTGGACGAAAAAGGGGAAAAGAAACCTCGCTATCTCAGCGACGGCGATCCGGATTTCGATCAGGTCAAGGTGCCGGAAGCATCGGCGTGGTTCGAACTGTTATGCACGGCGAACCCGAACCAAGTCATCTACCCGAGCGATCTGTACAGTTGCGTGGATAAGGGGAACGGTGGCATCAAGCTGGACCCCGTCACCGGACAAAAACTCTGGTATCTCGATCTGAGCAAAAAAGCGCCGGCCTCCAT
This sequence comes from Thermoguttaceae bacterium, assembly GCA_031556015.1. Lineage (GTDB taxonomy): Bacteria > Planctomycetota > Planctomycetia > Pirellulales > Thermoguttaceae > JAVBSX01. Next base: position 4,385 of record JAVBTU010000331.1, on the reverse strand, counting down.
TTCGAGTAACGGAGCTTATGAATATCCGGTATGGCACCTCGCGATCAGCGAGAGTACGAATCCTTTGGGGGTCAGCTCCTCCCACGGAAACTCGTCGAACAATATCGCCCTCCGACTGGCGGACCGCAAGGGCAGTCCGGTCACGTTCTCGCTTCAGACGCAACAGCCGCCTCTGGACGGATTCGCCATGACGGGCTTCAACCGCTTCTACGGAAGCATCCTCGGCCCGACGGATGGCAACAAAACCAGTGCCGACGACGATGTCAAAATCGATCGGATCGTTTGGTTTTTCAAGAACAACTCGCGCTATCCCGATGTCTTCCCGAACTGGGAGAAGATTTACTGGGCTCGGAACAATAGCAGTTACGTCGGTCCGAACACTCCGCTTTTTCAACCGCATGAACTTCTGCCGTCGGAGTATCTCGTCGTTGCTCCGAGAGTCACGACATTCCTCGGGTCGAGGGAAAAAGGACAAACGGCGATGGCCGGCGTCACGCGGGGATTTCCATCGGGAGAATGTATCGATTTGCGCGATCTCGTTCCGGCAATCAACGGAGGTTCGGTCCAGAATCCGTTGTTCACCGGCGCCAAGATGCCGAAAGTGGTCATCGCCGCCGCCATGCCGCCGCACGATTGGACCGATTCGGTTCACACCGCCAATCTCGGTGTCGGTATTCGCCAAGCCAACGGTGCCGCGCCGGATAACGCCGGTTTGAATGGAGCCAACAACGCCAACAGCCAAGTCGGTATCGGGATCAACATTTCCGCACCGAATCCTAATCGAAACACGGGAGGTCCCAACTACGACTTCGATACCGCGTACAACTCCTTTTACAAGGAACCGGATCCGAATAATCCGAATTCCGCGAACACGGCGGAAGACACCGGCGGTTTCAATGATAATCGCTACAGCGACGACTACAAATACTTCCGCATCGTCGACGAGGCGGGAAACGTTCAAACCGGCACCATGAAAAATCTCTATAAGAAGAGTCTGGGGGCCGAACAAGCCGGGGATTATTACGACATCCCGTTCGAGGCCCCCGAGGATTCCTACGGCATTCGCTCGAACCCGCACAAGGCGTCCGGACCGATCATGGAAGATCATCTTTTCGGCAACGGAACGATTCCGATGGCCCGCTCCGTGGTACTTCAACGTTTGGCGAACCCGAATCTGGCGTATGATCCGATCGTCAATCCGTACATCACCGTCGATTGGAGCATGATCGATCTGACCGTCTTCACCGGCGAAGAGGACGTCGATACGGACATTCCGAACGACCAGATTTCCAAGATTCTCAAAGGCACGGATGACGCCGCGACCGATAAAAAAAATCACGGCGGCGATAAAAAGGATAGAGATTCCGCGCAAGGCGTCGACGTCCTTGAAACACCGCAAAATATGCCGGGCGACGAATGGGACCTGCGCATCCGATTGTCGTCGCGGCAATGGGGACGGACGGGAATGCCGATCGACCTGCGCAACAACTCGCACCCGAATCCCTGGGCCCGCGCCATCGATCCGGAATGGATCATCCAGCACAATAAACCGCTCCTCGATTCCAGGGTACTCGATCCGAGTCTCCTGATCGGCGGCGATGCAACGAAGGACAAGGCGGGGACGTATGACATCAATAATTCGCCGATGCTCAACGCCTTTATGTTCGCGCAATCGAACGAAGCGGAGTACCATAAAAAATTCGACGCCGCCGAGATCAAGAAGCTGAATTTCCCGCATCGTCCGCAGCATTCGCTCGGGCGGCTGAACTGGATGTATTATTCGGACAACGATCCGGGCAAGCTCTACCTGAATCAACCGCTCCCGGTCGTCGACGGCGAGTTTCTTCATGAAACCCGCTTCACGAATCAGAGCAACGGCGTTCGGGCGTTTTATCACGCTCTTAACGCGAACACCGTCGTCCGGGACGGCACCAAGCCGAGAGTGGAGACCGGTTTGACGCAATATTTTTTGAAACCTTTTAACGACCTGAATACGAACGTCCCGCCGCTTTCGCGGGCGATTCCGCCGAACGTGTTCCGCGGCGGTCGCTCGGGCGACGGCGATCATCTCGGGCGTATCGTCCTGACGAACTCGGGGGAAACCGGAACGGACTATTTCGGCAATCCTTTGCTCGGCGCCCCGATCGTGGTGAACTTTTTCCAGGACCACACCGCGAGTTTGGAAGGGAACAACTATTCGAATTTCTCCGACTGGGACTACCGTCCGTTCGTCAACCTGGCGTGGAACAACGCGCCGTACCCGACTCCGTACGAAATCATGTCGGTTCCTGCCAGTGCGCCGGGCCGGTTCGGGCTCGAATTCGTCGACCGCGAACGGGAAGACCTCCGGTTGTACGGCAGTAACAAATACGAACCGAGAAATCAATACGATCTCGTGCTGACGAACCGGTTCTTCCACGTGGACGTGAACACCACCGTGACGCCCAACGTTTATACCCCGACCGACGCGTGGAACAAAGTCGGTTCGCTCGGCAGCGGCGGTCGTTTCGGCTATCCGCTCGTCGATCCGAACGATCCGGCTCAAACGGCCGTCGGCGCGCCGGGTCCGGAATTCAAATTGCCCGGCTTGGGACACCTGTTGAATTTCCACCACTCGTCGCCGAATGTCGCTTACACGAAAACCGGCATCTCGCGTCTGGCACCGCGAAATCTTTCGATGAACCTCGGTGCGCTGCTGGACCACGTTCAGGTTCCGTCCCGATTCCAGGGAACGAAAGAATGGGTTTATCCCGGCGTCTATCCCGGTAGTGTCAACGGCGTGGGTCGGTACTCGATCTCGACTTTCCGGGAACCGGGTAAGATCAACCTTAACACGCTTCCCGAACCGTCCTGGTTGGCCCTGCTCGGAGATCGGGTTCTCCCGCAAGCGGCGGACCGGCAGGACAATCCGTTCGTTACGGCCGGCCCGATGAATACGCAGTATGACGCCCTGTCCACCTCCCGACGGCTCGGCACACCGAACTACATCGGTACGGCCAAAACCGGAATAGACGGCATCGTGGACAACTCGGTCGGACGCGTCAACACGACCAACTCGTTCGTTTCCCCGGAGCCGTATCAACGTCGGGATTTCGCGTTCCCGTTCCGTTCGCAAGCAGCCGGCAATTTTGTCGCGGAGCTTGAGTATCCCGTGGTGTTTCAATCTCCCGCCGCTCCGACGGAAGGCTACGGGATTCCCGACCCGGCGGACGCGACGATGCTCAGACGCTATTACCTCGGAGAAGACGCGGCGACGAAGGAGCAGCCGTTCCGTCCGCTCCTGGCGCCCGTGGTCGGCGGCGAGTTCGGCAAAAACTGGACGAGCAACCTTGCGCACCACGCCCCGCCACGAACCGTCACGGAGGAGTTCGAAGGGCTCCAACGTCTAAGCAACATGACGACGACCCGCTCGAACGTGTTTGCCGTCTGGGTCACGGTCGGCTACTTCGAAGCGGAGCAGGTCAATTTCGCGAACGAAGTGACCTCGGAGAATCCGGTCGATAAGCTCAAACAGATTTATCCGGACGGATACAAGTACGGCAAGGAGCTCGGGTACGGTTCCGGAACCGAAGAGATGTTCCGACACCGCTCGTTCTACCTGATCGACCGCACGATCCCCGTCGGCTTCCGCCGCGGCGAAGATTTCAACGTCGACAAGACGGTGATTCTGAAGAAAGCGATCGAGTAGAGAATAGGGGAGAGGTGATAGGTGATATTCCTGTTTTTTCACATTTTTATCACTTATCACCTCTCACTTATCACTTTGAAGCATCAAAAAGGACTCGTTTTTCTCGAAGGTTACCCCAAGTTCCGCAGCCTTCGAGCGAAATGAAAAAAATTCAAAGAATTTTTCTCGCCCAGATTCACTTTTTTGGCAAGAAATCGCTACAAAATATCAGGAATTGAAACAAAATGACGCAATTTTCACTATTTTGCCGAATCATCTCAGCCTCGTTTTTCCCAAACCCCATGTAGTGAAGAAAAATAAATTTGACACGCCTTTCAATCGTGTTAAAATCCGAAGCATGTTCATTCGACCTTCTGTTCCATTCCAAAGCAACTGAAAAAATCCAACGGAAAAAACTCGCCTACTGGGCACTCGTCGAGTCCTACGACCTTTTGCTCTATGATGTCACTTAGACGTATTTCGAAGGACAATGCAAGCGGCGTTGGAAATAGTGAAGGCGTCCTGCGAAAAGCGGAAGAACAAAAAGGAAGTGATCGACCGTCGGATCGGCCGGATTCAATGCCAAAACAGCCGCGCGGCGGGATTGTTCGATATTGGCGTCAGGGACGTCGACGGTCGTGCCGTGGTGTCTGGGACGAAACGGAGCGAGTGGAAGGGCCGGGCGTCGCTTTCGGAAGGGTGTTATTTGTTGCGCACG
>JAVBTU010000104.1:0-3631 GCA_031556015.1 Thermoguttaceae bacterium | reverse complement strand
CGGCGTTACAAAATGTTCCGCTTCTTTTTCAAACCGGTTCTGCGAATGCTCGACCTCATCGCCGTCCAAAGCGAAACGTACGCCGGTTGGTTCCACAGCCTCGGCGCGTACGGCGAAACGATCGAGATTACCGGTTCGATGAAATTCGACGGCGCCCCAACGGATCGGGCGAATCCGAAAACGGTTCAACTGGCGAATCTTGCCGGCATCGACTTCGATTCGGACGTCGTTTTCCTCGCCGGGAGTACACAGGAGCCGGAAGAAGCCTACGCCCTGGACGTGTACGCGAAACTCAAAGACGATTGGCCCCGTTTGAAATTGATTCTCGTTCCGCGGCATCCGGAACGATTCGAAGCGGTCGCCCGGTTGCTCGCCGAGCGCGGAGTCGATTGGACGCGGCGTACCCGGCTCGACTCCCAACCGGAGTTGAAAGGAAAACGGGTTTTCCTGGTCGATTGCGTCGGCGAACTCGGGGCGTGGTGGGGCGTTTCGCAAATCGCGTTCGTCGGCGGCAGCATGGGGACCCGGGGCGGCCAGAACATGCTCGAACCGGCCGCGTTCGGCGCCGCGGTTTCCTTCGGGCCGAACACGAAGAATTTCCGCGACATCGTCGATCTGCTGCTGCAAAATGACGCCGCGATCATCGTTCACGACCAGCCGGAAATGCTTAAATTCGTCCAAAAATGCCTGGAAGATCCGGAATTTGTCAAGGAAATCGGCGGTCGCGGTCGGGAATTGGTTCAACACAATCTCGGCGCAACGAAAAAGACGCTCGATCTCCTCGCGAACACGATTACCACTTGATTTGCCAATTCCATGAATTTCATCGCATCACTGTTGAGTTTGCGTTTTCTCCGTCCCGGCGCGAGAATTCCCGCTTTGATTCTGCTCGGCGCGGTTTGCGGGATGGGGCTTTTGCTCTTCCAGATTTCCAAGGCGACGTCGTATTTGAGCAGCGAGTCGGAAACATGCATGAACTGTCACGTCATGACGGACGCGTATCTTTCCTGGAAACATTCGTCGCACGCCCAACACGCCGTGTGCAACGATTGCCATGTTCCGCACACGTCATTGCCGAGAGAATACGCGTTCAAAGCGCACGACGGATTGCGTCATGCGGCGATTTTCACGCTCCACTGGGAACCGCAATCGATCCGGTTGTCCGAGGGGGCGATCCCGGTCGTGCAGGAAAATTGCCTGCGGTGTCACGAACCGCGATTGGCCGAGGTTTCGGCCTGTCGGTATCAGGAGGGTGATTTACGCTGCTGGGACTGTCACCGCGAAACGCCGCACGGACGCGTCCATTCGCTTTCGGCGTCCCCCGACGCGATGCGACCGCGATAACAAGATAACGAGCCGGGAGCTGTGCTCCCGACTCTTTCGAAACATGTCTGAAACAAATCGGGACCACAGGTCCCGGCTCGTTTTTTTTCTTCTTAATTATGAACACATACCACATCACCTTCGGCACCTATGGGACCCGCTTGCACGGCGGGGATGCGCCGACGGTGAGCCGTCCGTTGAATCGTCGAGGGGATCCTTTCGTTGAGAAAAATGACGCCCTTTGGACAATCAAAAACAATAAAATGAAGGAATCTCCCTGCTATTTCACGGAGGAGCAGCGTCGGTTCGTCGAAGAAGAGATTCCCGCTCTTTGCGTTCGCGGCAACTGGACACACCATGTTTCCGCCTGCCAAGAGGAACATGTTCACGTTTTACTGACCGCCGAAGCGGACCCGAAAGACGTGAGGAAATGGTTGAAAACCTGGCTGAGCCAATCGTTGAACGACTGGTTCGAAAAACGCACATGGTTCGCCGACGGCGGCAGCGGCAAATGGGTCAACGACGACGAATATTTCAATAATGTCTATCGATATGTTTTGAAACAACGAACAACAGGACAACAATAACGAGCCGTGATCTGTGCTCCCGACCTGTCTCAAGGGGTCGGGACCACAGGTCCCGGCTCGTTGTTGTGCGATTTGTAATTTTTTTAAACTTGCCATATGAACACCATGTCCGAAAATAAGTTCTTTCCCGGTTTTTTGTTTTTCCTGATCGTCGCCGCGATCGCCTTCGGGCTCGGGATGATGATCGTTTCGGTGTCCGAGCGTCGGGCCGAAGCGGTCAAGCGGAACCTGCTTCACGAAATCGGCGTCCAGGAAATGGACGCCGCGAAGTGGGGACTCGACTTTCCCCGTCAGTACGATTCGTGGAAACGAACCGAACAGACCTCGTTTCTGTCCAAGTACGCCGGCAGCGGACATCGCGATTATCTCGAAGAGACGCCCGCAAACGTGATCCTCTTCGCCGGGTACGGGTTCGGCAAGGATTACTGCCAGGCCCGGGGACACTGGTACGCGATCGAAGACGTTACGAATACCAAACGCGTCAACGAAAAGACGCCGGCGTCCTGCTGGTATTGCAAAAGTCCCGACGTGCCGCGTTTGATCGAGGAACAGGGCGTCGAAAAGTTCGCGGCTCATACGTTCGACGAACTCAAAGGGGAAATCATCCACGCGATTTCCTGTTACGATTGCCACGAAGAGAACACGATGAAGCTCCGCGTGCTCCGTCCGGCGATTCACGAAGGGATCAAACGGCAGGGAAAAGATCTGGCATCATTTTCCCACCAGCAGATGCGTAGCGTCGCGTGCGGCCAGTGTCATTCGACGTACTACTTCGCCAAAGACACCAACGTCGTGGTGTTCCCCTGGGCCAAAGGAATGCTCGCCGAAAACATCGAAGAGTATTACAAGGAAGACGGTTTTTCCGATTGGACGCATCCGATCAGCAAAGTCCGGATGATTAAAGTCCGGCATCCGGATTACGAACTGTTTTCCACGAGCGTCCACGCGTTTCAGGGGCTTTCCTGCGCCGACTGTCACATGCCGTACAAGACGGAAGGGGCGGAAAAATTCTCGGATCACCATTTGCAATCGCCGCTTGCCGACATTTCCAACAGTTGCGCGGTGTGTCACCGTTGGAGCGAAGGTGAAATCCGTACACGTGTCACCACGATCCAGGACAAAGTTCGCGAAGGCCGTAATCGCGCCGAATCGGCGATCGCGCACGCCCACTTCGATCTCGGCGCTTGTGCGGAAGCGGGAGCGACCGACGAAGAACTCGCCGAAGCCCGGGACCTGCTCCGTTACGCCCAGATGCACTGGGATTTCATCGCAGCAGCCAACGGGATGGGCTTTCATTCGCCGCAGGAATCGCAGCGGATCCTCGCAACCGCCCTGGACAAAGCGAGCCAGGTACGATTGATGTGCAGTCGCATCCTTGCCAAGCACGGCTATACGGACGAAGTCGTTTACCCCGACTTCTCGACGAAAGAAAAAGCTCAGGAGTTGACCGGGCAATTCGTTTCCGGCAACGCGCCGTCGCTACTGAAGAAGTAAGCCCGTTTGCCGATCATGCCGGCTCGTTCGGTTTTTGCCAAAGTGAAATCTTTTGTTGTATCAGGATTCGATCTGGAAACGTACTTTCACCGTTTCGGAGGTCGTCTCCTCATTTCGATTTTCCTCGGTCAATTGAATTTTTCGGTCCGTGAAATCTTCCAGAATCGATTTAATGATTTCCGGCTTGACCGTGTTTTCTAAAAAGACCATGTTAGTCGCTCCGGAGG
>JAVBTU010000497.1:0-7843 GCA_031556015.1 Thermoguttaceae bacterium | reverse complement strand
CTGCTTGAAAAGAGCCTGGTCGGCTTTGGACAGTTCCGTTTTACGTTTTTTCAAGTCGGCATGAAACCTGGCGAGAAAATCAAGGCCGCTTCGGACCAGCGGCTCCTCGGGAGAGACCCCGGCATCGAGAAGCCCGGCGATCACGGTCGTAATCGGCGCGATTCGACGGGTAGTGGTCGGCGTTTTTTCTTTGGAAAGTGCCGTGACCGATTTGTGCAAATATCGAATCGATTCGGCGACCATCTCCGATTCGGCGGCATACTCACATTTAATTTTTTGCGTCGCACTCGCCGATTCGGCGCAGACATCCCGCGTGCCGCCAATGAACGCCCCACAAACGAGGACAAGGAGCAAAAAAAGAATACGGCTTCCACTTCGGAAAAAAAAGACCGTGCCCATATTCACGAGGTCGATTGTTGATTTGATTACTTTTTCATAAAAGTCGACATTACTATTCTTTTGCGGATTTTGAAAGTTGAGACGATCTTGAAGAATCTCCCTTTGCACGGCAACGGTAAAACCCTTTCACCACAATAGGATTTTCCTTGCATTCGGTCATGGAGGACTCGGCCTTCGTCCCACGATTAAAATTCGTACATCTTCTCAATACATTTGTAATCGTATCACGGTTTTCGGCTGTGTCAAGATCGAAAACCTTTCCAAGGACGATCTTGAGCCGGGGAATTTTAACGAGCCCGTGGATTCCCACCCAAGGAAAAGTTAAAATGGCACGTCCATCGCTTCAATCTGTCCAGTTTCTCATTTGACGATCAACCATGTCGAACAACATTCTCATTCGCGCGTCGGCGGGATCCGGCAAGACGTTTCAGTTGAGCAACCGTTATTTGGATATTGCGCTCGGCGGGGCGGCTTGGGAAACGGTACTCGCCTCGACGTTTACCAAAAAAGCGGCGGGTGAAATTCTTGATCGGATCCTGATTCGCCTGGCCGAAGCGGCGCTCGACGATGCGGAGCGCACCAAACTCGCGAAATTCCTGCATCGGCCGACCGATCTGCCCCGTCAGGAGGTACTCGATTTGTTGCTACAAGCGGTTCGCAATTTGCACCGCCTTCGAGTCGGGACGCTCGACGCGTTTTTCATTCAAATCGCCGGCAGCTTTTGCCTGGAACTGGGGATTCCGCTCGGCTGGCAAATCGTCGAGGAAATGGACGACCAGCGTTTTCTCACCGAAGCGGTTCGGGAAGTGTTTCGTCAAACGGATCGCTCCGAAGCGATTCGACTGATGCACCTGCTCTCCAAAGGGGAAGTTTCCCAATCCGTCGCGAAGGAAGCGTTGACCTTGTCGAAAAAGTTGATCCAATTGTTCCGCGACTCCCCGGCCGACGCCTGGAAAAAACTTCCCCGACAAACCTTCACACCGGGGGAACTCGATCGGGCGGTCGAGCTGTACCGAAAGGCCGAACTTCCCAAACACAAGTCGATCGAAAAGCAACGAACGGCCGATCTTGAATCGATCGCGAAAGAAAACTGGAACGCGATTCTCAATACGGGGTACGCCAAAAACATTCTCAAGGACAACAAGTACACTTATCACACGAAACCGATCGAGGGGGATTACAAGGAAGCGATCGATGCGATTCTCAAGCACGCCAAGGCGGAATTGACGAACAAACTCGCGATTCAAACGGAAGCGACCGGAGAGCTTTTGCAGCGGGTTTTGGAGCAGTACGAGAGGATCAAGGAAGAAAACCGTGCGCTTCGATTCGATGATATCACGTACAAGCTCTCCGGTTCGCGGCTCCACGATCGCCTGGAGCAGATCGTTCACCGGATCGATTCACCGACGCATCACCTGCTTTTGGACGAATTTCAGGACACGTCCCCGTTGCAATGGGAAGTACTCCGGCCGTTCGTGTTCGCGGCGATTGATTCGGTTCGACTGCACGACGGTTCGTTTTTCTGCGTCGGCGATACGAAGCAGGCGATCTACGGTTGGCGCGGCGGCGTCGCGGAGATTTTCGGGACGATCGAGCGGGAAATTACGCCGCTGACCAAAGAATCGCTGAAATTGAGTTTCCGTAGCGCGCCGCCGGTGATCGATACGGTCAACAAAGTTTTCCAAAACCTACCGCATAACACCGCTCTGGTCGGACACGAGGATTATCTCGACGCCGCGCAGCGCTGGACGGATCGCTACGAAATTCACGAAACCGCGAAACAAGAACTCGGCGGATACTGTACGCTCGAAATCGCCCCGCTGTACGATCCGAACGCGCCCGAAGAGCCGCTTTGGGACGAATCGGACGAAGACTCCGAGGACTCAGACGAATCCGAACCGGGAGAAAACGGCGACCAGGCTCAAACGACGCTCCGGTTCGCCGTCAAACGGATCGCCGAACTTCACCGCGCGACGCCGCAAGCGACGCTCGGCGTCCTGGTTCGGAGAAATCGTACCGTCGGGCGGATCATTCACAGCCTTAAAAAACTCGAAATTCACGCCAGCGAGGAGGGGGGGAATCCATTGACCGATTCGCCCGCCGTCGAGATGATTCTGTCGGCCCTGACCCTCTCGGACCATCCGGGTGATACCGTTTGTCGTTTTCACCTCGCGACCGGCCCACTCGGTCCTGTCCTTGGTTTGACCGATGAAAAGGACGATTTCCAGGCCGCGAAAATCGCACGCAAACTCCGCGATTCGCTGCTGGAAAGAGGGTACGGAGCCGTCGTCGCCGAATGGGTCGCGGCGCTGGTTCCCAGTTGCGATCAGCGGAATCTCGATCGACTCCTGCAACTCCTGCAGCTCGCTTATTCCTGGGATGTACAGGCTTCGATCCGGGCGGATCGGTTCGTCGAAATGGTGCGCACGACGAAAATCGAAAGTCCCAGCGCGGCGAAAATCCGCGTCATGACGATTCACCAGTCGAAGGGATTGCAGTTCGACATCGTCGTTTTACCCGAACTGGAAGGGGATTTGGTCGGACAGAGCCCGCCGGTCGTCGTCGGTCGCAAGAATCCCGAAACCGGCTTGCCCGATCCGACCGCGCCGGTCGACCGTATCGTACGATATGCGAACGATATGGTCCAGGCGATCCTGCCGCTCCCGTTTCGGCAAATGTTTTCCGATTACCGCCGGGAACGGGTCGAAGAATCGCTCTGTTTGTTGTACGTTGCGATGACCCGGGCGATCCATCGATTGTGCATGATCCTTCCGCCGATCAAGCCGACGAAAACGAGCACGCCGGCCCCGCACAAAACGCTCGACGGTATCCTGCGGTACGGGCTTTTGACACCGGACCGCGTCGACGTTCCGTTGTCCGTCCTGTACGAATACGGCGATCCCGACTGGTCTTTGGCGTTCAACGCGACGCATCCGTTCGAGGAGGAGCGGCCCGAACCGGCGGAGGAGACGGCGGAAATCGTTTTGAAAAACAACGTTCATCCGAGCCGCAACCTGGTCCGGACGACGCCGTCGACACTGGAAGGGTCCGGTCCGAAACGGCATACTCCCCTCGCGACGGAAAAGCCGGTCGACGGCTCCCGGGACCGTCGGTTCGCCCGGCTTTGGGGAACCGCGGTACACACCTGCTTCGAGAAAGCGTTCGCGAACCATCCGTGGTGGGATCGTCAAAAACCGGACCGTGACGCCTTGATTGAAACGCTCCGCGAATCGACGCAAGCGCTTTCCGGGGAAATCGAGCCGGAGAAAATCGTCGATACGTTTTTCAAAATCTGCGAAAAGCCTGAAATCCGTTCGGCGCTGTCGTTCCCGACGACGGACGACGGTTTCCGATACGAAGTCGACTCGGAGCGCGATTTCATGATTCGCTGGGACGACGGAATCCTTCATGGTTCCATCGACCGTTTGGTCGTCGCTTACCGGGGGGACAAGCCGGTCTCCGCCGAGATCCTCGATTACAAAACGGACGCGTTTCGTCCGGCGGAAGGAGAAACCCTCGAATCGCTCCTGTCGGAAAAAGCGGCGTTTTACGCCCCACAGCTCCAGGCGTACCGAACCGCCGTGTCCCGACTGTACGGAATCGCCGAAGAAAACATCAACGCGACACTTTTGTTCACATCTCCGGGGCGGGTGGTGAAGATCGACACAGATTTACATTGAGGACCTCATGGACAATCTCAGCAAACAAATCTCCTATGAAATTCTTGACCCGACAAAAGACGAGGGCCGTGATTTGACTCAGGATCGGGAATTGGCGCAAGGCGCCTTTGATCGCGGATATCTCGTTTCAGAACACGAAATTGTCGTAGCCTATTTGAACAGTGGACAAAAACTGACAACAATCCTTACAACCGAGTGGAGAGACTCATGAACGATGCCGCACGCGAAAAACACTTAAATGAATCGCATGAAAGAATGGTTCGCCAAGCGATGTTTTCGGCAACCGAAGACTTGATTCGACGGCGAAAGGAAAAGGAAAAAGAAGAAAAACGAGCCATCGAAGCCCGCTTCGAAAGAATTGAAAAACGATTGGATAATCTTGAGTTAACCCAAAAATAACCGCGTCCTTTCGGACGCGGCTCCGATTCGATATCTCCATGCAAACTCACATTCAAGTCTTCGGCGCCGGCTGTACGCCATGCAATAAACTCGCGGAAACGGTCGTCGCTCTCGCGGAAAAACTGCGACTCGATTATACGTTCGAAAAAGTCTCGGACCTTTCCCGGATTATCGAAGCGGGGATCATCAGCACTCCGGCGCTCGCGATCGACGGCGAGATTCAATTTTCCGGCCGCGTTCCCCGCGACGAAGAAATCGAGGCGATTCTGTCGAAAAAGCGTTGATTTTCCACGTGTCGGGATTGATTCTCCGTCAACCCGGCGTAGAATTTCGCAATTACGTTTGATTGTCTCGTCCGTGATTCCATGCCAACCTCCGTTTCTCCTTTCGATGTGATCGTCGTCGGCGCCGGCCATGCCGGTGTGGAAGCCGCCTTGGCCGCGGCCCGGCTCGGCGCGAATACCGCATTGCTGACCGCCAACCTCGACACGATCGCGCAGATGAGCTGCAATCCGGCGATCGGCGGCGTCGGAAAGGGGCATATCGTGCGTGAAATCGACGCGCTTGGTGGTGCCATGGGCCGTGCGATCGACGCGACCGGAATCCAGTTTCGACTCCTCAACCGCCGTAAAGGCCCCGCGATGCAAGGTCCACGCGCCCAGGCCGACAAACGCGCTTACCAGGAAGAAATCAAACAAATCGTCGAAAATCAACCGAATTTATTTTTGCGACAAGAAAATGTGGTTGATATCAGAGGACAGACGGCGGACGGCAGAGAATTGACGCGAGAGAACGGTTCGGTGAGGAATTTTCCCGATGCCTGCCGTCTGCCGTCTGCCGTCTTCACTCTCCTTTGCCCTTTCTCCTCCGTTCTTTATCGCGCCAAGGCGGTCGTGCTTTGCTGCGGGACGTTTTTGGGCGGGGAACTTCATTTCGGTCAGCAGCGAATGCCGGGGGGACGCGCGGGGGAAGCGCCGGCGGTTGGTGTCAGCGAGTCGCTTCGTCGTTTCGGGATCGAGCTGCGGCGGTTCAAAACCGGGACTCCGCCGCGAATCAACTCCCGGAGCATCGATTTTTCCGGGCTTCAAGAGCATCTCGGCGACGAGCGACCGCAGCCGTTTTCGTTTTTGAACCGAAAAATCGAGGTCGAACAGATTCCGTGCTGGATGACCTATACGAATCCGAAACTGCACGATTTTCTCCGTCAACATCTCGACAAGGCGCCGATGTACACCGGGCAGATCCGTTCGACGGGACCGCGGTACTGCCCGTCGATTGAAACGAAAATCGAACGATTCGCGGACAAGGATCGACACCAGTTGTACCTCGAACCGGAAGGACGGAAAACGAACGAAATTTACGTCAACGGCCTTTCCACGAGCTTTCCCCGGGAAATTCAGGACCAAATGATTCGCATGATCGACGGTTTGGAACACGCCCGGATCATGCGGTACGCTTACGCGATCGAGTACGATTACGCCCCGCCGGACCAGCTCGGCCCGACGCTGGAATGTAAAAACGTCCCGGGACTTTACCTGGCCGGGCAACTCAACGGCACCACGGGGTACGAGGAAGCGGCCGCTTTGGGATTGGTCGCCGGAACGAACGCCGCTTTGCAGGTCGCGGGGAAGGAGCCGCTCATTCTCGACCGCGACGTTTCGTACATTGGCGTCATGATCGACGATTTGGCGACGCGCGGCGTCGACGAGCCGTACAGGATGTTCACGTCCCGTGCGGAACACCGTCTTTTGCTCCGTCAGGACAATGCCGACCGCCGTTTGACGCCGATCGGAGAAAAAATCGGGCTGGTCGGCCGGGATCGCGTCGAAAGGCTGCAATTTAAAGAAACGGAAATCGCGAAGATCACGAAACGGCTCGAAACGACGTTTGACGCCAACGGCCCGCTCTTGAAACTCCTCAAACGGCCCGAGACGGCTTGGGCGGAGATGGTCTCACGGCTCCCGGAGCTGGCGGCGGTCGAGCCGGAAATCGCCGAACAGGTCGAAACCGACGCGAAATACAGCGGATACGTCCACCGGCAGGAACTGGAAATCGAACGATCGCGAAAAATGAAACAGCGGAAAATTCCGACGAGCGTCGACTACGCGGCGATGAAACACCTGCGGAGCGAAGCCCGGGAGAAACTCGAAAAGATCCGTCCGATCGACCTTTCGCAAGCGTCGCGCATCAGCGGCCTCACCCCGGCGGACCTGGCGGTGTTGGCGATGTATCTGGAAAGGTGATACCTCGGTGAGGATGTTTCGGGATTTCGTTCCCCGTCGGTCCGTTTTCAAGCGACGAAAGGCCCCGCCGTACTCCCGACTCCGGCGAAGGAGATCGTCTCGGGAACGAGCGTCCGGAAAGCGGCGCCGGACCCGGGGTTCGAGATTTCCAGATAAAGGAGGACGCAACCGATAATCATCGCGAGCAGTGAGAGGATCAGCAGGACCGTATAACGATCGGCGTTCGGTTGCACCCTGGTCGGTTTCGTATTAGTTGGCCGTGGTTGCGACATGGGCGTCCCTCTTCAGTTGGTATTTTTGACGTTCCTGCGAGAATTCACTGGTCACGACATCGTTGATCTGGACCGTTCCTTTTCGATATTCCGGCATGATTTTGCACGCGGCCCGATTCGGCTCGGTCAACACGACTTCGACCACGCCGAGGTATATGTCGCGTCCGTCGTCCGCTTTGCGATACACGTCGAGTTGGTGCCCCTTCATCAGTCCGGAATCTTCGCCGACGGTGATTTCCACCAAACCGGTCGCCCGAACTTCAGTGATCCGGCCCGTGATCAGGAACGGCGGGACGCCGGCGTACATCTCGGGAATCGGCTTGAGATTGAACTGATTCAAGACCGACTTGGCGTTGTCGTACTGTTTGACCAGATCCTGGCTGACCTCCTGGAGATTGCTCAGTTTCATCGACAGCGTGTGGGCTTCGTCCGTTTTCTTGACGTAGTCGCTGAGCAGATCGTTCCAGTCCTGCTGGGTTTTCCGAAAACTCTCGCGAAGCGACACCTGATTCGCCAGAACGTCGTTCAGCGAAGTGTGGGTTGTCATGATCGTTTGTGTCGCCGTGTTGATCGCCGCCTGCAGTGTGGCGATGGCATCTTTCGATTGCTGGTTCTCCGTCTGGAAAGTCGCGACCTGCGCGTTCAGGTCCGCGATAATGTTCCCTTTGGCCGCCAACTGTTCGTCGACGCTCTTCTGGAGCGTTGCCAATTGCTCTTTCAAGGCGTTGGCTTCTTTTTTGGCGGCATCCGACGCGGTTTTATTGTCTTCCGCCATCTTTTTCCAATTGTTGCTCGTCGAATAGACCGCAACGGTAAAAGACATGAAGACGAGACTCATGATGAAAATGAG
>JAVBTU010000439.1:0-4965 GCA_031556015.1 Thermoguttaceae bacterium | reverse complement strand
GGGACGGGGGCGTCCGGGCGGCGGGCGAAGAAAAAATCGTCGAACTCCACTACCGGAAGGAAGCGCTGGCCCATTCGATTTTGGAAGGAACCGATATGCCGTCGCGGGTCCAGTTCGACGAAATCCTGGCTTTATTGAAATCGAAATCGTAATTCGGCTTCCAGCGAATTTCCACAACGATTCCTCCGGCTGAAAGAGCGGCTGTACACCTTGATCTTTGTTGGCGTATCAGGGGCTGGGTGAGGCTTGGGTCCCGCTCGACGTTTTTCTTAATTGCTCGGGTACGGATCGGTGTTCCTTTATTCCTGGCTCCATCCTTACCGCCAATTCCTCAACTTGAAAATCTCCTTTTCCGGTGATAGAATACCGGCTCGCGGGCGGATCAAATATCGTAACGCACCCTCGGTGCCTTTTCGTACTTTCACAGCCATGTGGAACACACCCGACGGGCAGGTCTGTTTTCCTTCCGGTGCCTTTGCTTCGCTTTTAGGTCATACGATTTTGGAACTGACCGAGACTCTTTGTCAAAAGCGCAAAACAGAATACGAGTGGGACCTGCTGAACCTTTTTGCCGTGACTCGCTGTATTGTCGGCGAGGGAGCCATCGACGATGAGTACATGGGGTTCAATGACCGGCACTGTGCGATGCTCGACGCAGTATTTACGCAACTTCGAGTGAATATCGCTCGTGAAATCGACCCCTTCGAGATGGAGTCGGAGGAAGCGATGAGGGGTAATCGGGAAGAGTATTTTTGGAGGACAAAACTCTACCAAGCGTTCCAAGAGGTTTCTGCTTATGACCCGGACGTGATCATGAATTATGATTTTTATGAAGAGGGAGACGACGATGATGACGTCGATTGGGACGACATGCTGGAATATCTCAGGATAACCTTGGCTCGCTTTCCGGCAGGGATAAACGACTGCTTCGTCGATCACACGGGGGAAGTTTCTTACCCGCCCCTCGACCGGAAGTTTCGGTACGAGGATGAGAGTGAAGACGAGGAGGACAAGAAAAAAAGCTATCAATTCGGGCGAATATTGTATTACGAGTCTCTCGATGAACGGGAATGTTCGGAGGAAAAGCCCGAGCCGACTGTTCCTCCCCGTCTTTACGAAACCCTGTTTTGGCAGGCTGGACGCGATGTTGAATGCACCCGAAACGCGTTGCTTGATTTATGCGACAATCTTATTTCCTGAACTTGTCTGCGAACCATGAAAGATTTAATTTTGATGATTTGGGCTTCGCTGTTCCTGCTTTCTTTGGTCATTTCCATCGGCGTATGGCTCTGGAATCGGTGGAGGTGGGAAGTACCGCGAGGAGAAAATGCCGTTCTCGAAATCCTCTACATTATGCCTTGGCTGGTGTTTGCCATAGGAGCGAATATCGTTCACCTTTGCATCTACGGACTTTACGGGCGAGCCGTCGCTTCTTGCTTGGAAATGCTGGCGTTCGGCGGTTGCTGGATCGCCATTTTCAAGTTCAACATGGAAAGCGAAACTCCGAACTGGTGCTGGGTAAGAAACACCGCCGCAGCCGTTGGAATTTGGGGCGTTATGATTTTGCTGAGAAGTTACATTTATTGAGCAAAGACGTAACGCGACTACCCGAGGAGAATTACGCTTTTCGTTTCTTCGTTTTCTTCCGGGAAATTTTATCCTGCATTTCCTTACCCGCTTTGAATATTACGACGTCTTTCGGAGGAACCGTGACCTCTGTTCCGGTCTTGGGATTACGCCCCTTGCGTCCTGCGCGGTGCTTGACCTCGAAGACGCCGAATCCGCGCAGTTCGAGCCGCCCGGAGTCCGACACGGTCTCGATAATCGTATTGAAAAGCTGCTGGACGGCTTCCTTCGCCAGCGTTTGGGTGATACCGGCCTGTTCGGCGACTTGGAGTACGATGTCTTTTTTGGTCACGGCGGTGGGAATAAAGCGGGAGGATGAATAGTCGTAAGTCTATCATCGAAGGCGACTTCGCACCAGCGGATTTGCCCAACGTTGAACTACTGCCGATAAAACGCCAAGAAAAAGAAAAACGGCGGACAGGCCGTCATTCCCGTCCACCGAAGGAGGCGGATTCACCGCCATGCGCACTTGATTGATCGTCCAATCCCTACGACGAAATTCACAAAATTCATGGCATAAGACAGAACTTTCGTAAAAACCGCCCGTACCGTGAAGTACGGCGAGGCGGAACGGTTTTTCCGCCGGGACAAACGGTAGAGTTTGATCTTGTTGTAGATTGCTTTTTTGTTGACGCCGAGAATCTGTGCGGCGTTGGCACGATTGCTGCGACACATTTCAAGTTTTTCGGAAATCAGTCGTGCTTCCACCTGTTCCCAAGTCAGCCCGGTCAGGCCAAACGAGGGACCAACCTTCCTCCTTCGCAAGAAAAAACGAGGCGGAAGCTCGACGTTCGCATCGGTAATGACGCCGTCACGGGCTTTTTGAACCGTATGCGCGAGGACCGATTCGAGTATCCTGCAGATCAGAACCGGTCCCTCCCACTTTCCGAGTACACCGCCCCTTTTGTTCAGGGGCCACCCGGTCGGTTCCGCGTTGGAAATTGCGACGGAATCGGGAGCCAATCCGAGTCGCCGATCGTGAGTCAGGTTTTCCCGAAGGAGCCGCCGTTTCCGGATCAGCATGATCAGGAGTATCGGAATTACGTGTTCAGGCAGGCCAGCGAAGTAGTAGGGCGTGTAGGAAACAAGCAAATCCCGGTTATTGCTTCCCGCGAGGTCGGTTACGAGAATCGGAACGTCTTGGGATCGAGCCCGAATTCGTTCGCAAAGGGGAAGCAGTTGCCGATTGTCCGGAATCTCGTTTTCCACGAGGACGGCGGAAACTTCCGGACGGAAATCCATGTGTTCCTTCTCTTCCCAATTGGTGGCTTGGACGGTGAACCTGCTTTGCTCCAGTTGGAGCGTTCGCCGGGTCCGGGTCGAGTCATGGGTACAAAAGATAAGGATGTGTTCTTTCGAATGGGAATTGTGTGACGTGCTGCTCATTGATGTAAAAACGTGCTGAATGGGAGAAAACGTAGTTCAAAACGAAAGTTGACAAGAAAGGAAGCGGGCCAGCGGTCGCCGGAAATTCACGGGAACCGCAAACGCCTCGTCGAAAAGACGGTCCGAAACATGGGCCCTGTTGTTCGGCGGTGCATAATGACGTCATGGAAACACGATTATCCCGGACGAATCTTCCGCCGGAATCGCGTTGGAAAAAAAGAGGTGGCCCATCCTCCGTTTTTCGGGAAATCGACGGTCAGGCTGCCGAAAAGAAAGTGCTCCCTTCAAGACAACCGCCCCCGCGATTTCCGAGTTCATAATAATAGCGCAAATTATTCCGGAAAGAGAAAATATGCCACTTTCTACGAATTTTCCAAGAATGTCGTTTCCGAAAGTCGGTTTGTAGCGGGAAAGCACGATAAACCGACTTTCCGATCTTTTTTCAACGATTCCGGTACTCGATTACGTCTTCCGTTGACATTTTTTCCGGAATCCATAGAATAATTCCCACGATGCGATGCCGTAAAACTTTCAGTTTCTGAAAATTTTGCGGCGTCGTTGGGAATCGTTTTCAAGCGATTCTCGACTATCTTCCTCCAAATATCAGCAAATATTTTCGACCGGTTACATAACCGTGAATCGGTCTAGGTGGTATCGAACCGGTTTACCGGTACGCGCTTTCGTGCGCCTACATGGGGATCGGTTTCGATGCCGTTGAGACCGGCCCTTTTTGCTGAGGGTAGGAGGACGATGCGTGTCGGGCCGGTCTCCGCTTTTTTTCGTCACAAATCGTTTTTTTGTAACAAATCGAAGGGATCGGCAACAAGAACGAACAGACCGATCCGATCCTAAGACACGTCGCATGACGCTTTCTTTTTCGAAAAGCGGTCGCTATAATCCGCGCAGTTCGTTTTTTTCCCTTGGCGAGCGGCAATTTTTGGGATTTTATTTACGGAAATGCGCAATGACTGTTGTAGAGTAACAGGAAGTCTCCGTATTATTTAAGTACCGAATAGTATTTTTTTCTCCCTCTCACCTCATGGAGTGACGATGAGCGATTCCGGACGAAATTTCGACGGTTCTCCGCAAGGGCTGCCACCCTGGAAGACACCGGCCAGCGGCGAGGAAGTCACGGAAATGTTCCACCTGTTTCTTCTGGGATTTCCGGACACGTATCGCCTGACCTGGCTCCTGAATCTGCTCGAAGTTTCGATCCCCGCCATCGCGAACCACCAGAAGATTTCGTTCGAGGAGGTTACCGAACGACTCCGCAAGATGGAAGAGGAGATGCAAAACAGCCTCGGTGAGTTGCTCCTTCAGTCGCTGAATGCTCCGGAACGAGACGTCCCGTGTGCGCTGGCCGAGAAAGTCATTGAACTGCTCGACCAGGACGAACTGGAAACGTTCCGCCGTTACGACCGGTGTCATGACGTTGCCGAAGTCGCACAAACGCTTTCGCTGACGTCCAGGGAGGTCCGAAAGCGTCTCGACTCGGTCCTTGGTTTCTTTCGGGACCGCATACGATTTTTGACCTACGGTTTTTTCCAGATCACGTCCGTCAGTCCGGAGCCGTTCAACGAGTTGTTTCCGCAGATTCGGGAAGCGAAGGAACTGAAAGCCTCCTGCGAGTCCGGTGAAAAACGCCGGTACGACGTCATCGTCGTTCAGGACGCGCCGAAACCGATCCTCGCGGAACTGATCGACGCGAAAAACGCATTGTTCGAGATGGAGCCGCCGATCCGGGAAGCGTTCGCATTGACGGAAGGGGCATGCATGACCTTGACCGAAACGGCGTCGCTGCTCGGAACCTCCGCTCGGGACATCGATCGCCGCATCGAAAAGGCGATGAATTTCCTCGTCGACCGGATGGACAAGGCGGTCGTCGATTATTTGAAACGGGAACGGGGGGACGAGACCGCTAAGCCGCCGGACCCGATCAAATCGGTCGTCGCG
>JAVBTU010000149.1:0-6644 GCA_031556015.1 Thermoguttaceae bacterium | reverse complement strand
CAAGCTCCCGGCGGAGTTCGTCGAGAACAGGATCGCTGATCGCTTCGAGCGGAGTCAACATTTTCCGGACGCCGCGAATCGAAACGAACAGATGGGCGAGTAATACGACCGTCCCGAAAAGCCAAATACCGGGCAAGAGTAAATCGTACCGGACGTTGAATTTCGGCGTTTCGCGGACCGGGGACGGCTGTTCGACCGACACCACGTGCGTTGCCCGTTTAGCCGCCGATCCTGGATCGGCGATCACGGGGGGCGGCGTCACGTTGTGCGGCGGCGCGGGGCGCGGAGTACCGGCTCAATGGGTTTTGGGTAACAGGGGCGTTATGAGCGGGGTCAGCATGAGTCCCAGCAGGGTGAACGTCCAAATGTGGTATCGCAGCGATGCGGCCGACCGGGAAAAGATCAGACTTGCGATCGTTCCGAGGATCAGCAGAACCGTCGCTCCGAAAAGGAGTTGTATCAGATAAATCGTCATGTCAACGGTTTTCCTTTCTCGCTTTTTCGATAAGTTGTTTCAGTTCCGAATAATCGGCGTCGTTCATTTCGCTCCCGGCCACGTCGAGCAGTGCGGCGACCGCTTTGGTCGGGCTGCCGGAGAAGAAATTTTCGAGCAGATTGCGCAGCATCGACTTTTGAGCCGAATCTTTCGGCATCACGGGCCGATACAGGTATTTGTTCTTCACGTTGCGATAATCGAGCACGCCTTTGTGGACGAGCGTCGAAAGAAGCGCCCGAACGGCGCTGTACGACGGGGCGTCGTCGAGCGCGGCGAGGACGTCGCCGACGGTCGCTTCTTCGAGTCGGTAGACCGCTTCGACGATCTGCCGTTCCCGAGCCGCGAGTTTTTCCAGGTTCACGTTCTTGGGTTTCATAATAGCTCCTTCAAAATGCTTTTATTATCGCAAGTGATTAAAATCCAGCAGGTGCATTTATTCTAGCACATCTCTTCGGTGCTGTCAAGAGAAAAAAAGAAAAGAATAACTTTCTCCTGATGTTACTAACATTGAACATCTTGATTTTTTTTCACGATGTAACGATACAGCGTATGGGACTTGCAATCCCACTTGGCGCGACTAAACTTTCTACTGATGACGTTTTGAAGTCTCTTCAGCGAGCCGATTTACATCTGCGTTTCACTCCCTGTGTTACTAACATCTAACATCGTGAATTTTTCACGAAGCAAGCGCCCATCGGAAGCGAACACTTCTCCGAGCGGCAGCTCGTTTTGGCTGGCGGCCCTGCCGCCCTGTGAAGCACAATGCCGCTTATTCCGTGCGCGACTTTGATGGACTCAATGCCAAAATCCCATTTATGTCAAAATCGAAAAAAAATAAACCGCTAAGTTTGCCGAAACCCGCCGAAGAGAAAAAGCGGCGTCGCAATCTTTGGACGTCGATCGTTTTTCCTCTGCTGCTTTTCACATTCGTGTTCGGGGGAATGGACGCTTTGTTACTCCAGGATCCGTGGGCGGTCGGGATCGCGGTCTATCTGGTCGCAGCGTTGAACTGGGGTGTTTTCTTTCGAATCGAAGAGCGTCTTCGTGAATCGCTCGTGTCCGGTGTCCTGCTGCTCGCGGGATTGGCTTTCGTATTGTTCGTGATACCGCCGGTCCGAATCGCGAAGGAAACGACGTTTTTGACCGAACCGAAAACCGCCGACGGAATGAGAATCGATTACGAGCGGGCGATCGCGGAGAAAAATACGACGAAAAACGACGCGATTTTCCTCCCCGATCCGGAGTACCGTTCGGCGGAATCGTTTTTCTCGGATCATCGTGAAGAGATCGAGCCCGACTCGTCGATTCGTCTGCTCAACCGGTTGATGGAAAGCCCTTGGGCCGATGCGGACAGCCCGGTTGCGCGGCGTTGGTTGGAGCAAAGCGGACCGGCTTTGGATCGGCTCGCCGAAGCGGTTCGGCAAGAGAATTTCGCGTTTGCCCCTTTGGATTCGAACCGCGCTCCGGTTTCCTGGGGCCGTGATTATCGGGTCCGGGTTCAATACGAACTCGGTCGAAAGGAACCGGAAAGAGCATGGTCGGACGTTTTGACGCTCTTTCGATTGTCGCAACACCTGTTCCGACAATCTTACGATACGGCCGGTGTGTTCAGCGCCCAAGTCGTTTGGGGGGACGCGTACAGCTCGGCCGTCGCGGTCGTCAAGCGCGGCGATTTTTCCCAGGCGATGCTTCAAAATAAACTCGCGGAGCTGGAGCCGTTTCTCCGACCGTTCACGAAGGAAACCGGCAAAGCGATCATCGATACGGAGCGACTCGCGATTCTTTCCCGAATCCAGGCGACCGCGTGGGGAGATCATTCGGAGTTTTCTCTTCCCTTTTTCAAAAGGTTTTTTCGTTTCTTTTATTGGAACGAAACGCTGGGAAAAATTAACTCGTATTTCGACTGGATCGAAGTCTTGGAAACGCCGAATTATTCCTTCGCGAGCCGGTTCCCGATTCGGGAGAACCCGTCCGAGTGGAACACGATCCTCAAGCTCGGTATTTTTCGGGCGGTCCCGGACAAGAAAGGACTCATGGAAATTCACGTCTGGAACGATCGCGTCCGCTTTTTGGAGCAGCAACTCCGCATTCTCCGGGCGAAGTCGGCGCTTGTGCAGTCGGTGTTTTATCTGGAGATGTACCGCGACGGGCACGATGGAAAGTACCCGGAATCCTGGGACGTTTTGAAGGAACAATTCGGCGATAAAATTCCCGACGATCCGTGCAGCCTCGTCCGAAGGGGGGACCGCTCGCTCAAATACGAGCCGCACGAAAACGGAGCGGAATACCGCCTTTACAGCGTCGGCCCCAACGGAATCGACGAAAACGGAGCGTCCTGGAAAGAGAAAAAAGGGTGCGACGACATCGTCGTCGGGAATTGATCGGGAGAGAAATCTGCAAGAAGGTCGTACCGCGGCCAAAAGCGACCGCCATATCCGTCAAACTAAACGACTCCCGACCCCTTTTTTCCCTCCGTGAGTTGTGGAAAAAGAACCGCAACAGTATAGGATTTATTACAATTTCAGTCAACTTCAACTTTTAGGCTTGACGGACCACTAGTACATGGATTCTCAAATACTATTCATATTTTAAAAGACTCTCATTTTTTGTTTTTTCTCAGGGAGGCACGGAGACACGTAGGACGTACTCGACGATAGCCTTGCGACCAGCGGCGAAAAGTTTGGCGACGAACTGAAAACTCTCCTGGCGCTTAACCCAAGTTCGACAACCGAGGCCGTTCCGTGGCGTAATTTCCGGATCCGAGCCTCGGATTTTTCCACTACATTTTATTCAAAATTACTTTTGAACCGCTTCGGAAGATTCAAACCTAATCTTTGCAGTAATATTTTCTGATGCTCCGTCGGCTCCGCAATGCAATGACGGCGGATCGCGGGGCCTCTCGAACCGGTAGCACCACGTCAACCAGGCTGATCCGGCTCAATTCGTCCAACACGCGGCGAGGTTCGTCGCCCAAGCCTGATCCCGACACCATCCGACCCAACGTCTTCCACAAAACATACGCCAAAAAACAGACCAGTACGTGAGCCAATACCCGTTCCTCTTTCTGGTGCCAGATCGGGCGGATTCGCAAGTCGCTCTTCTCAATTCGGAATGCCGCTTCCGCTTCCGTCAGTTGAATGTACGCCTTCCACAACTCCTCCGCACTCCAGTCTTTCACGTTCGTGCGCAACAGATAACACCCTTCACTCAATGACGCCCAGTTTTGCCAGTCAGTCTTTCGCGACCATGACACCGTAGCGGCACCATCCGTTTCCTTGACGTCGATCTCGAACAAGCCTGCTCCCCGGCTGTTCTTCTGCAATATCCGGCCGATCCGACGGTCGAGGGGGAGAAAAGGGGGGGAGAAAAGGGGTCGGGGGGAGTCAATAATGCCGCAAAATAGGCGGAGTTTAACGCCTGCGACGCCATGATTCGCATACCGAAATCGAGCATTTCACGGAAACCGTGGCTCCCGACCCCTTTTCCCGCCTTCCCTATTTTATCCTTTTCACGGCGATTTCACGTCGGACGATTCATCATTTTTCGTAAAAAGATTTTTCGGTGATGACAAAAACGATTTCCTTCGGCATGAGAACGTGGATTTTCGTTCGCCCGAAATGATCCGTGTCCTTCTTGCGTCGAAAGGTCAATGTATAACGACCCGGAAGCGTGAGATCGAAATAGCGATTCAGGCAGCCGTAGCCTTCCGAATATTTTTTGATTTGACGCCCTCCTCTTTCCGGCGGAGGCGGCGGACCGATCGCAACGCTGTCGTATCGTTTGGCCTTTGCCCGTGTTTGTCCGTATCGCGTCAAGGAAACGTCCGTTTCTTCCTCCGTACCCGGCTCGAGTCGTGTTACGGAAATCTCATAGTTTTGAAAACCTTTCTCGAGAAATCGCTCGAAACTCTCCATACGCAACGTCGTTTCAGAGCAATTCATCAGTCGCGTATAGAGGATGATTCTCTCGCCGCGGGCATACTCGGGCGGATCGATCAATGTCGCCTGAAACTTCAGTTGCGGAAGCTGCTCCGCCTCTTGCCCCGCAAAAACCGCAAGACTCGAACAGAAGGCCAATACCGCCGCAAGCAGGAACCATCGTAGAATTACGCTCATGTTCAAACCTCTTGACGCTCACTCCAACAAATCGATGGTGCGACTTCGTAAAACAGCCCCGGGTATTATGTTGTGACGATATTCCGTTTCCGGGACCGTGAACGATCCGGTGATGATGGTACCTTCCGGCTTCCACTTCGCGTTGACTTTGACCGTCTTGACGCCATCGAGGTCTTTGTCCGTTTTACGCCGGATCGTCAACGAATATCGGCCCGGCAACGTGAGATCGTAATAATCGTTCAGGCAAACTTTGCCGCGATTCGGCGCACGATATTGCTCGCCGATCGGGCTGTCGTCTCGCATCTGTTCCGATTTCGGGCCGTAAATCCGGTGTTTTTCCGCGGGCGGCTCCTTTTGCGAACACCGCAGACCATACGCCGTCAAGGGAACGGCCTGTCGGGTTTCTTTTCCTGTTTCGGAAAATTCGGCGGGAACGATCATCGTGAAATCGATATCGTACAAATACATGTAGTCGTCGAACAACCGGTCCATGCGTTCGAACGCGATTCCGTCGCCGAAATCGCCCGATTGCGGCACCAAATCGAGCCGGAGTACGATCGGGGAATGCGGCGACAGCTCTCCATATGACACCAGCGTCCTTAAAATGACCACGTTCGGCGTCGAGGCTTCCGTAGCGGCGACCATTTCGTCGTCAGAGGGCAACAACGCACTCCACGCTAAAACGAGCGCAATCGCGAGCAGGATGATTAACGCGCTATTGATGCGGAGGGAAGGTGTTGTCAAAAAACGCATGTCGATCCTTTTGGTGTCAAGCTCATTGGAACCGGTGAAAGCACTCTCTTCTCGCTTCGAAGCAGTCTTCTTCAGCCTTGATCCAATCTCTGAAAGAAACAGCACCGGCTTGGCTATGCAATTCCATGTATTCGGCGAACTCCAATTTATTATTGTAAATCGATTCCAATAATTCCAGGATTTCCTCTTTCATCTTTTGGGCGTCCGGTCCATTCGACCCAAGATTTAAATTCATTATCGTGAGATTCTTTTGTTGTGTCAAGAGCAAGCATCTTGCCGCTCCCGCAAAAACATGTTGACCTTTCCATATTTTTACGGCTCGAAGAACAATGTGATACCGCTCTTCATTTTCCGTTATGGCTTTTCGATACTCCGCGGATAATTTGCCGCAGGAATCGGCGATCATGGTTTTACGGAATTTTGCCGAAAAAACATTACAGGATGCGAATTCGAGGTCAAAAATCCTTTTGGCGATTAAGGCGTCATATCGTCTTTCCTCCATGGAGTTCCAGCAGGGAAAATCACATCGTCCCGCATAGAAACTCTCTTGAGTTAGTGCAGCCAGATTTTCGATGATTTCACAATTTTCATCATGGAGAGCCTGTAATGTCTCACCCAAATTTCTTTTGTCGTCGCAGGTTTTCACCTGACGAAATTGCCAAAGATGATAAAATATTTTGGTGCGGAGAATGTTGATTCGTGCAAAAAGAGACTCTTCCTGAAACGGAGATTTTTCCGGGTTGCGTTCGCAATAATCAGAAACTTTCACTTTGATGGTTTCCGCTTGCTCAATGTGCCTTTTCAAGAGTACGTCTATATCTACGGTATCGTTGATATCGTGCGATATTATGAATTGTGACAGTTGATACTCCGTATCGTCACGGTTTTCTTCCGCTTCCATCCACTCCATGATTGATGAAACGCCGGCAAAATAGTCGCTGCTAAAGGTTCTTGCTTCATATGACGCTTCCTCATAAAGAGAATCATAACAACTCGAAAGGATTTGTATTGTGCGCCGCTTTTCTTCCGTTGATTTGGCAAAGCGAAGTTTCAGCTCGTGAAACCGTATCAGAGAGCGGTACGCGAGTTGTTTTAGCGGGGCCAAGTGAAATTTTACACGAGGTCCGAAATATTTGCTCTTTTGAGAATCGCATATTTCGGCGATTCTCGTCAATTCTCGTGAAAGGCAATTGGCGAGGTCGACATACTCAGCATCATAGCACCAATCTGTGTCTTCAATTCCTTGAAAATTCGTAGCCGTTCACAGCCTTTCGACGCAC
>JAVBTU010000117.1:0-13069 GCA_031556015.1 Thermoguttaceae bacterium | reverse complement strand
GGGTCGAACAGGCTTTGAACTGGAGCGACGAATCGTTGGAGTCGTTTCGTAAAACCCTCCACAAAACGCTTTAATACATTAACCCGGACGGCGTCGAGCTGGCAATGTCCCTGAACGAATTCGTCGACTCCGCCGGAAAGGAAGCGCAGGTTCGCCGCAAACGATTGCGAACGGTCTTCGCGATGGTTCTCGGACACGATCGCGGACTTTTGGAAAAAAGCGAACCGGCCGACCCGGTCAAAGCGAGCCGATACCTCCGCCGAATCGAACGGACCCTCGACGCCCTGGAACAAATCGACCGCAACATCAACCTCCCGTTCATCATCGAACATTGGGCGCAGGAATAAGTGATAGGTGATAAGTGATAGGTGATAAAACTATCCTCTATCCTCTATCCTCTGCCCTCTGCCGTCTGCCGTCTGCCGTCTATGAACTACCGCCTTGTCCTTCGACAATTGGGAGCCGTTGCGTTTCTGGTCGCGTTGGGGATGCTCTTGAGTATGCCGTTTGCGTTCGAGCATCCGCTCAAAGAAACGCCGGGAGAACGAGCCGGGCTGTTCGGCCTGTCGTGTTCGATCGCGGTGTCCGTGTGTGTGGGATTCGTGCTTCGAAGGCTCGGACGGCGTCCTTCGGGCGAACTGTTTCAAAAGGAAGCGATTGCCGTCGTCGTTCTCAGTTGGTTTCTTGTCACATTTCTCGGTGCGTTGCCGTATTTGTTCAGCGGCGTCTCGCGCGAACCGGGCGTGAAGATGAATTTCGCCGACGCGATGTTCGAATCGGTTTCCGGGTTTTCCACGACCGGCTCCACGGTCCTGTCCGAACTGGAAAATCCGGACATTATTCCGCGTTGTATCGTTTTTTGGCGCAGCTTGACGCATTTTTACGGTGGGATCGGAATTCTCGTACTTTTGGTCGTTCTCGGAGGGCGGAACGCGAACCGTAAGAGCCTCGCCAACACGGAGATGAGCAACATCATCGCCGAACGTCCGCCGGGGCAAATCAAAAAAATCACCGGAATCCTATTTTCGATTTACGTTTCCCTGAACGTACTGCTGACCGCGATCCTGTTGTTCGCGGGAGTTCCACTGCTCGATGCGCTTTGCCACGCGTTCGGAGCGATCGCGACCGGCGGCTTCAGTACGTATAACGCCAGCGTCGGGCACTTCGCGTCCGCGACCGACTTGAACGCGCCGTTGATCGAATGGAGCATCACGATCTCCTGCCTGTTCGGCGCGACGAATTTCATGCTCTTTTTCTGGTGCGTCCAGGGAAAGCCGGGCGTCCTGTTTCGCAACGAGGAATGGAGAACGCTTCTCGGGATTTACCTGGTCGTCAGCCTTGCGGTTTTGATCAGCGGATTGGCTTACGGTGATTTCAACGTCCAAGGGACTTCCGACAAACCGATGATCCACGGTGCGTCGATCGACGAAAAAGCGCCGCTGGAGCTTTCGGTCCGATACGCGTTTTTCAACACGGCGTCGATGTTGACCACGACCGGATACTGCACCGACGAATTCGACCAATGGAACGGGCTTTCCCGTTTCCTGTTGCTCGCCGTCCTGTTCGTCGGCGGTTGCGCGGGGAGTACCGCCGGTTCGATCAAGGTCGTCCGCTATCTCGTCTGCTGGAAGATGATGCGTCGGGGGACGGAAACGGCTTACCGACCGACGCTGGTTCGACCGATCTTCGCCAACGGAACGGAATTCGACCGCGAGCGGCAGACGAAAATTTTGCTCTACTTTGTCACGTATGTCATGGTTTTTGCTTTTGCGACCGCGATCATTCTCGCAATCGAACCGACGAGCAAATGGGTCGAAAGGAATCTCGACGTAGGGAACAAGATGGACGACGTGATCAGTTGTGTCGCGTCGACGATGGCCGGGGCCGGGCCCGCCTATGGAATTGCCGGCCCGCGGCGAAATTTCGGGCCCGAGTGTGATGTCAGTAAATTCCTCTTCTGCGGTACAATGCTCTTGGGACGGTTGGAAATCTACATTCTTCTCGCCCTGTTCTCCCCGGGCTTTTGGATGAGGAAAAAAGGATAACTCTCCGCATCGTATTTCCTCGTCAACGGCGACAAAGAGAACGGTTTTTGCTAAACTGAAGGAACGTGTACTTACGAATCGACGCAACCAAAGTTTCACTTTCCACTTCAGATGAGAAAAACCATGAGACACCTCCTCTTTTTCGCGTTTTTGTTGTCGGCGTTCGGCTACGCCGCGGCGCAGGATCCGCCGCGTTTGAAACGGGCGGACAGCTTTTTGGGCATCCATTTCGATTTCCACGCCGGGGCCGACTGCAAGGAAGTCGTTAAAAACACGACCCCGGAAATGATCGACGCGATCCTCGACAAAGTCCGACCGGATTACCTGCAATGCGACTGCAAAGGGCACGCCGGTTACACCAGCTATCCGACCCAAGTCGGCAACCAGGTCCCCGGCTACGTCGGCGATCCGTTGAAAGTTTGGCGCGAAAGAACGGCCAAGCGGGGCGTTTCACTTTACATGCACTACTCCGGCGTCTGGGATGCCCGGGCAATCGAACTGCACCCCGATTGGGCTGCGACCGACGCTTCGGGAAACCGAAATCCGAACATTACTTCGGTGTTCGGGCCGTATGTCGACCGGCTTTTGATACCACAACTGCAAGAGCTGGCCGGCGTGTACGGAATCGACGGCGTGTGGGTCGACGGCGAATGCTGGGCGACAGTTCCCGATTACGGCGATCGGGCCGTGAAACTTTTCAAAGAGCAAACAGGAATCGAAACCGTTCCCAAAGGGCCCGGCGATCCGCATTGGTTCCAGTGGATGCAATTTCATCGGGAAGCGTTTCGGATTTATATGCGACACTACGCCGCGGAAGTGCGGGCGGCGTATCCGGAGTTTCAAATTTGCAGCAACTGGGCGTTCACCGACCACATGCCGGAGGCGGTTTCGGTCCCGGTCGATTTTCTCTCGGGCGATTATTCCCCGCAGGACAGCGTCAATTCGGCCCGCTATTCCGGGCGGTCTCTCGTTCACCAGGGAGTTCCGTGGGACCTGATGGCGTGGAGTTTTTCCCTGACGCCGCGAGCCCAGAAAACGGCGGTGCAACTGAAACGTGAAGCGGCCGTGGTGCTCGCCTTGGGCGGCGGTTTCCAAGCGTATTTCACGCAGA
Organism: Thermoguttaceae bacterium; assembly: GCA_031556015.1. Classification (GTDB taxonomy): domain Bacteria; phylum Planctomycetota; class Planctomycetia; order Pirellulales; family Thermoguttaceae; genus JAVBSX01. The sequence continues at coordinate 9,913 of JAVBTU010000117.1, read as the reverse complement.
ACCGCGACGGCTCCGTCCGGCTCGAAGAAATGGACGTGATGGGCGAAGTCGCGAAGTTCGCGCGGGAGCGGCAGCCGTTCTGTCACCACGCCGTCCCGATCCCGCAAATCGCGCTGCTCAACTCGACGGCGTCGTTTCAACACAACAGTCCGGGTCTTTTCGCACGATATGAGGAAAACAACAAAGCCCGCGGTGTGCTGCAATGTCTGCTCGAAGGGCAAAAGAGCGTCGACCTGGTCGGCGAGCACACGCTCAACCGCAACATGGAGCGGTATCCGCTGATTGTCGTTCCGGAATGGGGGTATCTTGATCCGTCGTTCCGCGACGACCTGGTGCAATACGCCAAAGACGGCGGCGCGCTTTTGGTGATCGGCGAAAACACGGTTCCGATGTTCCTCGAAGCGACCGGTTTGAAAAAGCCCGCGGAAAACGAGATCGAGATCAACGAGTTCGGCAAAGGAAAAATCGCCTTGATACCCAAAGCGATCGGGCTGGATTACCTCGCGACACAAAACGAATGGACACGGAAAACGCTTAACGATACGGTCCGAACGCTTTTTTCAAACCCGGTCGTGGAAGTGTCCGGCTCCCCCTGGATCGACGTCAGTGTGAGTAAAGTGAACGGAAGGACGACGGTTCACCTGGTCAATTCGTCCGGCAATCATCGTGACACCCCGATCATCGAAAAGATCGATCCGGTCGGCCCGCTGCAAGTTTCGATCCGCTGTGACGCCAAGCCGACCAAAATCACGCTTCAACCGGCAAACGAGGATTGTCCGTTCCGGTACGAAGCGGGCCAAGCGACGCTCACCGTGGAAAAAGTCGAGATTTACGATATTTTGGTCGTCGAGTAGTCCGAGAAGCGTTTTCCCGAAAAGGACGCAGCAATACCAGCCCCAAGCGTAAGCGCGGGGTGATTCAAGGAGCGCCAGGAGCAATCTGTTTTTGATTGTTTCTCAATGACAGCGGCCTCCGCAAGAGCCGCTCCGTTGCTTCACGGCAGTTTCAGCAGTACGAACCGCGGAAAATAATACTTCTTTTCCGCGAAGATGACGCCTTCGCGGACGTGGAACACGTTCAAATTGTACGACACCAAAAGCTCACCCGGTTTGGAAAGACGCGGGTGGGCCTTGGCGTTATACGTAACGACCTCGGCTTTGGGGCCGCACGCTTTTTTGACCTCTTCGGCGAACAGCTTCGGTTCCGGACAGCGGTAAAACGTCGTCGGCTCGGAAAACTTCGAGTTCGGCGCGTCGGCGACGGCGAAGTTCAATTTCGTCCCGATACAGCCCTCGGTGTAGACGAGTACGAACTTTCCGTCGAAACGTCCGCCGATCATCGGCGTCACGCTCAATTCGTTCGACATTCCTACCGCAAGAGCGGCTTGGTCCCGATTGCAGTCGGCGATCTTTTCGCTCCACGTTTCGCCGGTCCAGAAGCGCCATGTCGACACGTCCGCATACGTCCGGCGCGGAGCCTTGGCGACGACAAGTTGACGGGGATAGAACATTTTTCCTTTCTCGTCGCGAAAACCATAGACGTAAAGATCGTCCCCCCCGTCGAGGATGCCGATCCCGAAGAGTACCTCGAATGCACCGTCCTTGTGAAAGAGTTCGACCCGCTTCGTTTTCGTTTCGGCAAAGTCGGGCAGATCGTTTTTGATCGGAATTTCAAGCATCCACGGCCCTTCCATCGACCAGTCTTTCGGATCGACGACGGTCCCGGTCGTGTACATCGTCGCATCGATCACGATGCTGTCGCCGAGCCAGTAATGCCGATCGAACAGGTTCGACGGACGACCGTCGGGCCCGATATTGTACAAAAACCGTGTCCGTGCCGGATCCGGCTTGTTTCCTTCCAGCACGGCCATGGCGTGATTGACCATGACTAGCCCGGCCTTGTAGGAACCGTCGGGATTGACACCGCCGAGGAACGAATCGCCGAACGTGAAAAGCGTTTGGGAATGTGCGGTCGAACTCCCCTGTTTCGAATTTCCGTCGATTCCGAACGAATAGATTCCGTCCCCGGCGATCCAGCCGTCCGTGCGGTCGAACAGGGCCGTCCAATCGTCGGCGCGTTCGCACACGAACACCGGTTCCGCCGCGACGAGGAGTCCCGCGTGAACAAACAAATAAAGACACAATAAAAGGACGAACGGTTTCATCGGTCTCGACGTCCGTAGGGACGATTCGGGATTTATTCCGACTTCAATTCACCCGGATTCGGGATGTAGCCGGCGTCTTTTGTAAGGGAAGGCGACACCTTTCCCCCCTCATTATACTTGAAATGCCGGGTAATCGAATCCAGGGCCGCCGCGGATTTCGAGATGGACGTGGCCGCATGAAGCGCTTCGGAAACGCTGTCGGTGTTCCGGCTCGACGCTTCGCTGACCTGTCCGATCGCGACGTTGGCCTTGTCGAGACTTTCCGTTTGTTGAAGCGAATCGTGCGAAATCCGCGATATGATGCCACTGACACGCTCCGTCTGTTCCGTGATATCGTTCAGGGACGTCGACGTATCTTCCGCGACCTCGCTTCCGATGCCGACCTGGCGGATCGACTCTTCGATGAGCGACGCCGTTTCCTGCGCGGCCTTGGCGCTGCGTGACGCCAGATTCCGCACCTCCTCGGCGACGACGGCGAAACCTTTTCCGTGCTGACCGGCCCGGGCCGCTTCGACGGCGGCGTTGAGCGCCAAGAGATTCGTCTGGAACGCGATGTCGTCGATCACGCGGATGATTTTTTTGATTTCCCCGGCGCTCTTCGTGATTTCGTCCATCGAATGGACCATACGCTCCATCTTCTCTTTCCCTTCACCGGACGCTTTTCGAGCCAAGGACGCCGCGGAATCGGCCTGTTTCGCATTGTCCGCGTTTTGCGCCGTTTGCGTGTTGAGCTGGTCGATTGATCCGGCGACTTCGTGAAGCTGTTCGGCGCTGCGCGTCGTGTTCTCCAAGAGGTTCTGGTTCGTTTGGGAAAGGCTTTGCCCCTCCGCGGCGACCGTCGTCGCCAAACTGCTCAGGTCCTTGATCGAGTCGTACAGTCCGTATCGCATTTCAATGAGCGCTTTTCCAAGTCCGTCCTTGTCCGAAGAAAGAGGAACCCATGTCGTCAAATCCCCTTTGGCGATGGAAAGGGCGACGTCGGTTTTTTCCCGCAACGAGGTTGCGACCGTCGAGATTTCCCTCGCAAGGACTTCGATTTCGTCTCCGGTATTCACGTCGAGGCGGAAATCGAAATTCCCCTTGGCTAAATCTTCGGCGTTTTTCGTCATACGTTTCACCGGCCCGACGATCCGTCCGACCAGATACATCAGGACGCCGTTGAAAACGATCTGTCCGACGATCGCGATGAGAATGTTCGTATAAACATTGTCGGAAACCGCTTGCGTCGCTTCCGAAGTCGGAATTCCGGCGAACATGATCCCGAAGGTTTTCCCGTCCGGTCCGAGGATCGGCGAATAAAAAACCTTCATCGGGTTACCGAGAACCATGACCGGCTGCTCCGGAATGAAATCTTCCCGTCGATCGAAGACGGCGGCTTTGACCACCGGATTATTCAACGGTGTCCCAGCGGCACGTTTACCGTCCTTGAGCAATGTCGTCGCGGCACGCTCTTCCCCATTGAATACGGTACAATCTACGTCCAACATTTCCTTGATATGATCGACCCATGTATCGCTGTCCAAGCGAAATCCACCGGACATGACGCCGAGGATTTGTCCCTGATCGCCGAAAATCGGGGCCGCCGCCCGAATGGAAACCGGAGCGAAGGAAGTTCGTTCGAAATAGACGCATCCTCCTTTTCCGTCAAGAACGTCTTTGACCGTTTTCAAGTGCAGTTGCGAATCGCCGAATTTCGCTCGATTATTGGTCCGGGCAAGGACCTTTCCTTCTTCGTCGACCACCGTAAAGAACTGGCATTTGTTACGTGATTGAAATCTGTCGAACACTTGGAAAATCGCATCGCGGTCCTTGGCGTTCACGGCTTCGACGATATCCTTTCGAGCGGCAAGTGACTGGATTTGTTCCAAGGCGTAATCCTGGAAGACGGTCATCTCATGCTTGACCGCTTTCGCCGTTCGACGAATGCTGTCGTCGGCGGATTTGTGGACGAAACGGCTGAACATGACCGTGCTGATCGTGAGCGTCGTTCCCACGAGGAGAATCGCCATGATGAAGACCGGTAATTGTATCTTGAACTGGAGACCGCGAAAAATACTCATAATGTACCACTGGTGAAGATTGCTACTCTTCGAAAAACGAAACAATACTGCACGTTACCGTATCACAATACTTCAATATATGTTTTGCAAATACGTCAAGCGGAAAAATTTCCGAATCGTCGGGAATTAGCTTCAAGAATTCTTTACTTAATCGACACAAGTCGCACTTTCGTCGCAAAGAGAGCAATCAAATAGCGTGGGCGGCGCGGTTGGTTTGTCCGTACCCGTGGATCCGGCCAACCCGCTCTGCAAAACGGGCAAAGCCTGAGACCAGATGCTTCGGAGTACCTCAGCATGACAAAACCGGCATGGAACTTTCTGGTGGGAGCCTTTAGCTCACTCCATCAGTTTTTCGATCGCCTGCACTTCCGGGTTGACGAGGAGAATTTTTCCGTCCGGACCGATCACCAGGACCGTCGGGATCGCGGAAACGCCGTATTCCCGAACGATTTCGGTTTCCCAACCGCCGGCGAGCCCGTGAATCCACGGCATTTCCCGCTTGGCGAGAAATTTGCCGAGCATCTTTTCGTCTTTGGCGTCGTCAAGACTGACTCCGATCAGAACAAAGCGGGTATCGTTTTTAATTTTCGAATGGAGCGCTTTCAATTCCGGCAACTTCCGCAGACAAGGACCGCACCACGTCGCCCAAAAATCGAGGATCACGTATTTTCCTTCAAAGTCGGATAATTTTACCGTATCCGCTTTCGCTTCCTTTTCAATTTTTTTGGCTTTTAGCTCTTTGGCTTCCGAAGAGGCAATGGGCAAAACACGTTTCAGCTCAAATTCCGGGGCAGGCTGCCCGACTTCGATCAGCGAGGCGGATCGAAAGGAAAAACACGAATTGCTTCCCCAAAGTGGAGCGGCAAGCGGCAGGAAAAGGAGCGTAAAAAATACGGATCGTCGGGGAAATCGCGGCATAATTCGTCCTCTATGATACGGTCGAGAGGTGGAGATGGTAAACGGTTTGGTCAGCATTATACCAATAAATCCCCCAATCCGCAAAGTCGGTCCAATATTTTTATGCCGCCTTCGGAAGCGACTTTGGAGTCACCACGACAGTCGGCTTACGGAATTCGAGAGTCGATTCGCGTACCGGATCGAGAATTTCCGCGAGAATCGTGTCGCAAACATCGCAAACGGCGTCGGTTTCGATCGCATCCATCGGATTTTGTGTTTTCGACCCGTGCTGCTGTATTGCTTGAATTGAACGATTCTGCCGGTCATACGGGCCGAATCGTGATGGAGAAGTCGCGCCGAACAGTCCGATACAACGTGTTCCGACCGCGGCGGAAATTTCCAAAGCGGGACATTCCGGACCGACGACGATTGTCGCGCGGCGGATCATCGACGCCAGTTCACTCGAAGAAACCGGCGGACAGAGAATCGCGGCTTCTCTCGCGGATTCCACGACGGCTTCGGCAATACTTTTTTCGTTCGCCCCGCTCCAAAGAACAAGTGAAGGGAGATTCCATTGTTCGAAAAGATATTTGGCAAGTCCGGCGTATCGCTCCAAACGGTGAGCGGGCGACGAGGAATCCGTCCCCGGACCGAGAATCGCGAAATGATGATTCAAACCGATCCAGCCGAGTTTTTCCGCGACTCTGGTCTTGTCCGTTTCGTTTTCACTCAGATCGAAAGCAACGCTGCAACCGTGAACGCCCAACGGCTCCAAAAGCTGCAAAAGACGATCGATTTCATGCTCTTCGTTCGGCGTAACCCGGATGTTGTTCAGAAAATTGCCGTGATGTGTATGCCCGGACTTCGCGAATCCGATCCGATACTTTGCGCCGGAAATCCAGGCGGCGAGGATACTCTGAAAACTGCCGTGCAGATCCAGAGTCATTTCCGGCTGGATACGTGAAAGTCGACTTCGGAGATAACGTATCCCTTCCCAAGAGCGGTTCCAATTTTTGGGAACGACGAGAATTCGATTCAGGGCCCGATGTCCTTTGAGGACCGCGACGCCGCGTTCATCGGCAAGCCAGGTTATTTCGGCGAACGGATACCGCAGACGCAATGCGACCAATAAAGGGAGCCCTCGAAGGACTTCGCTTTCCGATCCGAACCGGATCAGCACTATTTTTTTAGGTTGCTCCGGCAAACGATCAATCGTACGTCGAAAAAACATCTAATCACTGAAGGGGAAACATTCGAACCTACCTAGAGAACCTATCGGCAAGAAACTGACACAGTTTGAAAGAACCGGTGAAAAACCGGAATCGGAAGAAATTGCCCACCATTACCGACGCTACAACCGACATACACGACGATGGAGCGGGCAACGAGATAAGGCGTTATTTCATAACGCGCAGTTCGATCTCATGGATTTTATCGATTCGGGATTGATGTCGTCCGCCGTCAAAACCGGTTTCCAACCATTTTTTTACGATGGAAACGGAAGAGCGTTCGCCGAGCATATCGCCGGACAGGCAAAGGATGTTCGCGTCGTTGTGTCGACGGCTGATTTCGGCAAAGACATCATTCCCGCACGAAGACGCCCGGACGCCGGGGAATTTGTTGGCGACGATACACATCCCGATCCCTGTTCCGCAGATCAGAATTCCCCGTTCGATTTCTCCGTCGCTGACCCGTTTGGCAACCTCGGCAGCAATGTCCGGGTAATCGACGATCCCCTTATCGGAAGCACCGAACTCTTCGACTTCATGTCCCTCGGACTTCAGATAGTCCGCAACGATCCGCCGCAGATCGAATCCCCGGTGATCACTTCCAATTGCAATCTTCATCGTACGAGTTATAATTTCTAAAGTCGGTTTTGAAAGAATCTCTGCACAGTGAAACACTTCTTTGCTAAACTGTCGCGTTCACTTATTATATCATGGGTCCCCACTCAAATCAATAAAAAAATACAAAAAAAGCCGACGGGGGGATGTGAGGATGGGAAAAGAATCCTGTTGCCCGCCGATTGCCGTCTCCGAAAATGTCCAATCGTCTCAAAAAAATATTTGCGGCTCTTATTCTACTTTTTGCCGGAATCACACTCGGTCTTCAGGTCCGTAAGGAGTTTCAAACAGTCGATGCCTTTCAACTTTCCGAGGGTGTGAACGTCGTCTGTACCCATGCGACGGTTCGCTGTCCGACCTGCTTGAGTATCGAACGGCTCACTCGGGAAGCTTTGGCGGAGCATCATCAAAATTCCTCCGAATCAGCGGAAAAGATTGCTTTTCATACCGCCAATTACGAATCTCCGCAGTTCGCGGACATGGCGGAACAGCACAAAATCGCAACGGCAACCGTGCTGCTGGTCAAAGTCGAGAATTCGGAAATCGTTTCCAGCGTCGTTCTGACCAACGAAGCGTGGAAACTTTACACCGATGCGACGGCGTTCAAAACGATGCTCAAAGAGCGAATCGACGCGTTTATCCAGGACCGTCCCCAGAGCTGCGACGATCCGACGACCGAGATCGTTTTCGAGGAAGGGACGGTCGGCGAATCGAATTCCGAAAGCGATACGACTCCCTATTTTCTCCTCTCCGACGAGGAACTCGACCGTAAACTCGGTTTGGAAAACACCGCAAACAACGCAGCTCCCCGGGATTACGTTTGGGTCGTGTATTTTTATCACCTGCCCGAATGTGAATCGTGCCGCATCATGTCGGAAGCCGTTTTCGAAATCCTCCAAACTCGATTCGCCGCTGAAGTGAGGACCGGGCAAGTCGTCCTGCGATACCGTAATTTCGAGGACGATTCCAATGCGGCGCTGGTCGGAAAGTTGAAGATCGAATCGCCCTCTCTGGCCGTTCTCCAGATGAAGGACGGGAAGCCGGTCAAAGCGAAACTGGCCGGTAAAATCTGGTCGCTCCTTGCGGCTCCCGCGGAACTTTCCGAGTACGTCTGTGAAATCATTCAGGGGTACAGGTGAAATATTTTACCTGTTAGCCGGTTCGCCTGCGAACCGCTGTGAGGTAATTCGTCCGTGTGCAGCCCGTCGCAGGCGACGGGGCTAACCACCATTTCGTAAATTTAAATTCCGCCGATTTTCGTCTTGACGCCGACCGCCCGTTTTCCTATCCTTCCGACCGGTCTGGTCTGTTTAAACGGAAAGGAAAACCGTCCTCAAGGTCGTTTGACGAAAAATGAACGGGAAAACATTGTTCCATAAAATAACGCTCACGCTGTGTTTGTTTTGCTGCGTCCTACAGGTCGGCTGCGCCGGTTTATTCGGGGCGAAAGGGTTCAAGGATTCCCGACCGCTCATTCCGCTGGACGTCAATAATCTCCAGATCGAATCGATTAACGTTTCCAGCAACGGAACGCTGCTCGCCGTCGGATACTCCGGCTCGGGCGCGAACCCCGCGGCCGGGACGAGTACACCGGTTTTGCGCGTTTGGTCGATAGAAAATGAGACTCCGCAGCTCCTCGGCGCCAAACGCGTCAACGATGTGAAAATTCTCAAACCGGAATTCTCCTACGATGGGAAAACGCTTTTCGTCGCCGAACGCAACGGGTTGATGAAAATCAACATGCTCGATTTCGCGACCCGTCCGGAACAGGCGACGACGCGAACGGCTTCCGACCCCGTACGGCTCCTTTCGAAAAACGGAGCTTTCGCCGCGACCGTTTCGACCGAGGGGCAATGGTCGATCATGAATGTCAAAACGCAGACGATTCAGCCGATGCAGTTCGGCGACATCGACCGGATTTTGGCGTTTTCCGATTCCGGAAAGTACGTTGCCGTTCGCGAAATGACCTCCGCCGAGACGCCTCGGGGAAAAGAACGGATCGCGATCTGGAACCTTTCCACCAACCCCGGCCTGAACGAAATGTCGAAAATTTCCGAAATCGACATCGAGCACTTCGCCAGCTCCGATTTGTGTTGTTTCTCGCCGGATGAAACGACGATCGCGATGGTCAATCGCACGGGAACGCTCGGAATTTGGAGCTTGCGGACCGGTCGTTTGATCGCCGAAATGAATCACGAGGACGCGATCAGCGCCTTCGCGTTTTCGCCGATGGAAAAACGTATCGCCGTTTGCACGTCCGGTCGGGCGGCGAAACTGACGCTCTGGGACATCAATCGGTCGAAAATCCTTCAAACGCAAAACGATAACTCGACCGCCGCAATGACCGCCGTCGTTATCTCTCCCGACGGAAAGTTCATCTACACCGGCGATAAAAACGGCAATATCAAGAAATGGCCGATTAAAAATAAGTGAGAGATCGGTTTTTCCCGATTTTGCTCTGGATTCAATCGGCGAAATCCTGTATCATGCCCCCCTTGAAGGTGCTGGTGTTCAGGAAGGACATTGCCCTTCGTATAAAATTCGTGTCCCAATTTTGGTCTGTCAAGGAGGACAGTCGTGAACTCGATCAAACAAACGTTCGGAATTCTCATCGTCGCGCTCGCCCTTTTCGGGGCGTACACTCTGGTTTTTCCCAAAAAGCCGGTCAACGACGGTATTTCGGACGATTTTCGTAATGAACTGGCCGCCGAAGGCATCTTTATCGACGAAGAGGCCGGAAAAGACGGGAAATCCGCGTTGTTCGGCAATTTAGCCGGAGTCCCCGGCGTCTCTTCCGCGAAGAATTCGGCCGGTAAAACCGCTTCCGTTCCCTCGCTTTTAGGAGGCGCACCGAAATCGGCCGCCCCCGCTCCGCAATACGCCGGTCAACCGAAACCGGAACTCGACGATGCCCCCGCGTTCGACGACGCGCCCGCTTGGAACGGAGG
>JAVBTU010000180.1:0-4391 GCA_031556015.1 Thermoguttaceae bacterium | reverse complement strand
TTTTACGGCTGGAAACAGTTCGCTAGCGGAACGCAAACGGACACCGCTCCGCAAATGGCGAAAGTCAAAAAAGAAACCTTTCTCCATGAAATCCTTGAAAAAGGAAACGTCGAAAGTTCGGTGAACGTCGACATCACCTGCGAAGTCGAAAGCATGGGCGGCATTACGATCATTAAGATCATTGAGGAAGGAACGGAAGTGAAGAAAGGGGATCTCCTCGTCGAATTCGACGCATCTTCCTTCCAGGAGTCGGTGAACAAGCAGGCGATTGCCGTGCTCAACAGTCAAGCCAAGGTCGCCCAGTCGGAAGTCGACCTCGAAAATGCCAAATTGGAATTGGAGGAGTACGAGGAAGGCAAATACAAGGAATTGGAGAAGACTGCGGAAAACAAGATTTTCAAACAGAAAGAAGAGATGCGGAAAGCGGAGGATAAACTCCGATTTAACACAAACCTCCTCGCCCGCGGGTATATCACGGAGTCGACGGTCGAGGCCGAAGAGTATGCGTTTCGTCAAGCCGAAAACGAAATGGTCGTCGCGGAGATGGAACGAAAAAATCTTGAAACGTATACGAAAAAGAAAAACATCAATTCGTTCAATGCGAAAATCGATGCGGCTAAAACAAAATTGGAGTCGGACCAGAAAAGCAACGAACTGGAGGAAGAACGTCTCAAGCATCTCCAGAAGCAGCTCGAGATGTGCAAAGTGTACGCTCCGCAGGACGGTCAGGTCGTTTATGCCCCGCCCCGATGGGGGGACGAATCGATGCTGATCCGCGAAGGAATCAAAGTGTACGAACGACAGCAGATCATCAAGCTTCCCGACCCCACGAAAATGCAGGTCAAAGGATTGGTCAACGAAGCGAGCATCCGGCTGGTCAAAGCCGGCGATCCGGCGACGGTCGAACTGGAAGCGTTTCCGAACCAAACGTTTCGTGGTGTCGTGAAAACCGTCAACGATTATCCGGAGCCGACCGGCTGGAATTCACAAGGCATGGCCCGGGAATATCAGACGACGATTACCATCTTGGATCCCCCTCCCGGAATCAAGCCGGGCCTGACCGCGAAGGTCAAAATTGTCGTCAACGTGATCTCCGGAGCCTTGACGCTCACGATTAAGGCGTTGAAAGAGTAAGATAAAAAGATGTACTGCGTCACGTACAACAACGGCAAGTGGGACAAAATCGAGGTGAAAACCGGCGCGACCAACGACAAGCAGGTCGTGATCGAATCCGGTCTTGCCGAAGGAGACGAAGTCGTTCTCAACGCCTGGCAGAATCGCGAGAAACTCAATCTGCCGAAAATCGATCGGGAAGATCAATCCGGACCGTTGAAAAACGAATTCGACAATCAAAACGAAGAGAAACCGCAAGGTCCTCCGGAAGGAAGACCGCAGGGACCGCCGCCGGGTGAAGTCCGAACCGGACCGCCGCCCGCGAAACCGGACGCCTCCGCGAAAGAAGCCCCGGAAAAGGAGTCGACCGGCAAGACCGAGGTGAAAGAGGAGCCGGCTTCGACGGAAACCGTCGCTCCGGAACCTCAATCGACGTGATTTATCGCAAGGGGCGTCATTCGATTCCGCCCGGGGAGCCGGAGCGGAGCGAGCCCGATTCGAGATACGTCGCCAGGAGAATTTGCGCCGCGATTTTGTCCCGGCGATCCTTGCGGCGTTTGTTCGTCAGCTTGGCACCACGCAAGTGATGCTCCGCTTCGACGCTCGTGAACCGTTCGTCGACGAAATCGACCGGGATCGCCGTTTGCTCCATGAGCCAAACGCCGAACGCCGTCGCTTCTTTCGATTTTTCGCTCACGTCGCCGCTCAGGTGAACCGGCAGTCCGACGACGAACTGGACGATCCGCTCTTCCCGAACGAGTCGGCGAAAATACTCCGCGTCCGCCGTTTCGTTCTTGCGTGAATACGTTTCGTAAGGGCTGGAAAGAATCCGGTCCGGATCGCTGATCGCGATTCCGATGCGAACCGTCCCGTAATCGATCCCCGCAACACGGCCTTGGGTTGGTGTCATGACGCCTTACTCCTTCTCGATCATTTCCACGATTTGCTGTTTCACTTTTCGGATCGTTTGAGGATCATGGGTGAAATCGGTCAATCCTTTTGACACCTTCCGGGTCAGTTCGAGGAGTTTTTCCTTGTCCTTCACTTTCCCGGCGAGCAGGCGGAGCGTTTCGTAATCTTCGATCCCGTCGCGAATCATCTCCCAGCGAATCGACGAGTTCGGCGGCAGCAGGATCGGATTGCCGTCGTTGCGACCCGGCGTCGCGGCGTCCAGCGGCGGATAGACGAAGCGTCCGTCGCCGTTGCCCCAGTTTTGTTTCGTGCCTTTCGGAATCGCTCCGGACGCGACGTATCCCATCGGATCCTCGTAGGGATTTTGCGGCGTGTCGGGAAATGCGGTGTCACTCGTCCACCAGCACGATTCCCAGACGAGCGAGCCGGTGATACCCCGCTGAAAGGCCTGCCAATGCCAGATCCGAAGCTCCACGCCCGGATGATCGATGAAAAGCGTGCAGTACGGTTCTTTCGGACCGGTGCAAACGTACCACCAGAGCTTCTCTCCCGCTGCGAGTCGTTTATTACATTCGTCGGCGTCATAGTTATAGCTCACGGGACACCAGATGTCGATCTTCGTGTTCGCGGTTTTCAACGCGTTCAGAAAACCGTCGCTCGGCTCCTCGGTGATCATTTTGCGAATCTTCGGCGCAACCGCGGACAGCCGTCCGAAGCCGTCCGCGACGAACTTGTAATCCTTCGGATCCGGTTCGTCGAACCAATAGACATACGCTTTATCGATCCAACCTTTTTCGATCAAATGCTTTTCCAATTGAGTCGCGTAGGAAGCGAACAGGGCTTTGAATTGCGGCGTCTCTTTCGTAAAACCTTCGAGGCTCGGTTCGGTCCGCGATTCGTAGGTTCCGCCTCCCATACCGTGAATCGGTATCACGAAACTCGTGAAACGATATTTGGCGAGAACCCGTTCCATCTCTTGATCGAACGCCGTGAAATCGAGTTCGGCTTGAGGCGGATCGGCTTGCGTGTTCCATTTCACCCGGATCGGATCGAGTGGTGTCGGATTGTAAATGCTGACACGATGCTTGCTGTAATTCTCAAGATACAAATCGACCACGGCCCGTTTGTCCGCTTCCGTTTTGCAGTTGTGGTACTGGAATACGCGGTTCCAACCGAGTCCGAACGCCGTTTCGAGCGTGTTTGTTTTCGGAATCGCGAAATTCCAGACATGCATTTGCATTGGAAACGAAATGTCGATTCCATTGGCCGATTTCATCGTAATCGTCGCGGTATAATCACCGGCGATCGCGTCTTCGGGAACGTAAACGGTGAACCAGATCGGCAGCCGTCGCCCCGCTTCGACGTCAACCGGTTTGTCGAGCGGTATCAAAGCGTCCGGCCAGAAATCGCTGACGCCGGTTTTGTCGGTCGGCGTCTCGACGAAATGATAATACGCCGTCCGAATCTCGACATTCGACGCCGCAATGCGAGCGCCGGCTTCGGTCTTCAAGTCGGAAATCGAAGCCGTGAGACCGCGAATTTCCGTTTTCTGTGCGTTGACGAAAATCTGCACCGATTCGTATTCATTCTTCGCCGCGGAAAGTTGGATCGGCTCGCTCTTTCGTCCAGCAGGCACAACGTCCCGCGGAAGTTTTTGCTCCGGATACGCCCACGTGAGAAACGCGGCGTCATCTTTCCAAACGAGCGGCAATGCGACGCTCTTGTGGTATTCCGGGGTGTCATATTGAATGCAGATCGTCACGCCAGGGGCTTGGAGCCAACTGATTCCCATGCGACCGGTGTTTGAGTCGATTTTTTCGCCGACGACAAGGAAACGATAGGATTTCTCCGGTATGATATCATTGCCTCCTAAAAGTCGATACGCCTGCTGCTCTTTGCCGTTTGGGTCAATTTTAGTACCGTTGAATCGGTCCGCATCGTACGGTTTGTCGGAAAGATTGGAAAATTTGAACCATGTACTGGTATTTCTAAAAAAGAGCGGCTCGACGGTTTGCTCAACATTCTTTTCGCGGGTCCATGAAAACTCCGGCCAAAGTAATGGATAAACTGTTTTCCCGATTCCCGAGTAATTTTTGCAAGCGATCGGCGATTCGAGTGTGAGACGATTGACCTGGAACGAGGCGTTGGAATCCGCCTGAATTTTCAGGTAGAGCGTATCCGTCGGAAAAAACGAGTCCGGTATCACGGCGTCAATCTGTCCGACTTTATCGACCGAACCGAGCGGCGTCCAATCGTTCCCGTCGCGACTTACGGAAAGCAAACACTTCCCACCAATATGATAGTTGACGCCTACCGAGCACGTTCCGGAGAGAAGTTTCAACGGAGCGGGAAGCGTAAGCGAGCGT
>JAVBTU010000289.1:0-4906 GCA_031556015.1 Thermoguttaceae bacterium | reverse complement strand
ACGCACGGCATCACGTTGAGAATCAGCCCGCCGAGAAACGCACTGGCGAGAATCCAGAGCAGCGAATCGGACGTTTCGGTTTCCCGGGGCGTGAACTCCGTCTTTTCCGTGATTTCGCCGGGCGCGTCGGTCGCCGGTTCCGTTTCGAGTGGAGAGACTTCGTCCGCTTTGGCCAGGAGTGGTACGACGTCGAAATTCGGATCGTAAACAGCCTGAAATTTTTCTTCTGAGACGCGTACACAAGTTCCTCCTTCCCCTTCACAAACCTGCCCGTCGAACGATCCGGAGATTTCCAACTTTTCCAACTTTTTGCCGGATGCCAACTTGATCGGGGCGACCCAACTTGCGTCGTCCAAATGCGACTCGACCCTTAGCCCGTCGAAAATGTCGGAGATTTCGACGTGCATGTCGCTCGCCGTTCTCAGCGGATGGACGAACCGATAATCGTCCGAAGGCGCGAACGTGAATTCTCCGCGAATCGGTCCGCCGCTCGGCTGGGTGATTGAGTAGAGATGCCATCCGTTTTCGATTTTCGCGTTGACGACCAGATAAGCGTCCGCGACGTTTTTCCCGGGAGCCTTGACGAGCATCGCGGAAAGCGAAACGTATTTCTTTCCGGCAAAGCGGGTCGTTTTCTCCGTAAAGCCGCCGAAATCGTCATACAGATCCTCCAACCCGTCGATCGGGCGCGGCTGTGAGGCGGCAAAAAGACTTGAACCGCAAGTGAAAAAAGCGAGGAGGAAACAGAGACCGTAGGAAACGCGGAGAGTAGCCATGATGAGACAACGGGCACAAAACAATCGGAGTGAAACACATTCCGATTGTACTGAATATTCCGGAAAAATCAACGGGAAGTCGTTTTCCCCGAGAAGCGGGGTGCGCGCAAAATTTCCGAAGCGGCGAACGGGTGCCGTTTACGGGGTACTTCTTTCGCTTCACGGAACGGGCAGGATGCCCGTATTCCCGCGTTAAATCTGCGAGCCCGGGGACGGTTTGAGCAGGATGTTCGTGATCGTGTTGGCGGTGTCTTTGTACATCGATCGACCGCTGATGTCTTTCCATTCCGGCGATTCGACGAACGCTTTCCACGCGGCTTTCCGGGCGTCTTCGTTTGCGAAACCGAGCATGTACGTCAGGTTCGGCATCCTGTCGCCGTAGATCGTGTCGCCGAAAAAGACCGGGTTCATTCCCTTGTCGCGGAACAGCGGAAGTTCTCCGCCTTTGTCGAACATGTGAATCTTGGCTTCGTTGCGTTCGAAATTGTAGCTCTTGTAGTACCGTAATTGCAGAATACGATCTTTTGAGAGCGTTGGAACTTCGATTCCCGGGCAGCCTTCGAAACCGAGCATGAGCGTGCTTTTGAGCGTGTCGTAAAGCGGATCATTCATCGGGGCTTCGAGAATCGGGGCGGCCGCTTTGAGAAACGTTTTGTCGGCGAGCAGTTTCGCGTTGCACTGAACGACCGAATCCGCCGAATCATGCGAAAAGAGAACGAAAACCGACAGATCGAAATCGGCGTTGTTCTCGTTGAGTTCCTTGTTCGTCCAAAAAACGCCGACCGGTTTGATCCCCTGCCGGTTCAGCGCCGGAATCAGCGCGTCGTCGAACACTTTGATCAGTTTTTCTTTTTTTTCCGGACTGGACACGGTGTAGGTCCGGAGTTCAAGTCCCTTTTGCGGGCCCCGATTTCCTTGTCCGTTGGCAAAATTCATCGTCGAAGCGGCGAGTCCGGCAGCGCCGGCGGTCAACATAAAGTCTCTGCGTTTCATGGTTTTTTCGTGATTGGCGTGAATATCAAGAGCGTTTTCCAACCGATTCCGGAGCGCTCGGGGTTCACTATAGCAGGAGAGAACGCTAAAATCAAGCATTCGTTTTTCCGTCGTTTCGACTGGGTGCGAGCAAATTGTGTTGTGAATTTAGATCAAATAAGAGCCATGTCATGCTGAGGTACTCCGAAGCATCTGGTTTCAAGACGTGTCCGCCTATGCAATGTGTGTTGGCAGGATACGCCAGATTCTTCACTTCGTTCAGAATGACAAGCTTCGTTCGAAATTTTATTGAAGCCTAATCCCTTAAACTCGTGCTCAACGTCCAACAACTCTCGTTTCAATACGGTCGCAAGGCGGTTTTGTCGGACGTTTCGTTCAAGGTTCAGCCCGGCGAAATCGTCGCGATTCTCGGGCCCAACGGTTCAGGGAAGTCGACGCTGCTACGCTGCTTGAACCGGATTCTCAAGCCGCAAAGCGGAACCGTTCGTTGGGCTGGATCGGATCTGTCCGGTTTTACGTCGGAAGAAATCGCCCGGCGGATCGCTTACGTGCCGCAACGAATCGAATCGGCGCCGCTGTCCGTATTCGACGCCATACTTTTGGGACGACGACCGTACCTGACCTGGTTCGCAACGCCGGACGATTATCGAAAGGTCGATGAGATTCTCGTCCGACTCCAACTCGATCCGCTCGCCCTGCGGCCGGTCGACCGGTTGAGCGGCGGCGAAACGCAAAAAGTCGCGTTGGCCCGGGCGCTGATTCAGGAATCGAACCTGCTGCTGCTCGACGAACCGACCAGTGCGCTGGACCTGAAGAATCAGGTCGAATTTTTGACCGTTCTCCGCGAAATCGTGCGAGAAAGAAATCTGCTCGCGGTGATGAGTCTGCACGACATCAATATCGCGATCCGGTACACCGACCGTTTCCTGCTCCTTCGCGAAGGTCGGCTGCTCGGCGACGTGCGATTGGAGGGATTGACGCCCTCCCTGATCGAGCAGGCGTACGGTATTCCGGTCGAAGTTCACACCTCCCGGGAAAACATCTCGTTCATCATCGAAAAACAGTACTGACGTCGAGTCGTTAAAACATTCCCTGCCGGATCGCCCGTTCCGCCCAAAGTTTGGGGCTGTTGAGGAAGGCGTCGATCGTGCTGCCCGCCAGATGGGGCGTAATCGTCGCATTGTCCAGTGAAAGAATCGGATGTCCTTTGGGAATCGGTTCTTCGTCGAAAACGTCCAATGCGGCGCCGGTGATTTGTCGCTTTTGCAGGCAATCAATCAGGGCCTTTTCGTCGACCAACCCGCTTCGAGCCGTGTTGATAAGCACCGCGTTTGGTTTCATCAGGGCGAGCTGCTCTCTTCCGATCAAGTGATGCGTCTCTTTGGAGTACCGGGCGTGGAGCGAGACGATGTCCGAACTTTTCAACAGCGTCGGAAGGTCGACGATTTCGACGTTTCCGGTGTCCCCTTGAACGAACGGGTCGTACGCCAGGATTTTCGAGCCGAACGCCGTGAGATAATGCGCAACCAATCGAGCAATTGCGCCGAAACCGACGAGCCCGACCGTTTTACCGCACAGCTCGGGGATTTCCGCCCTGTTCGGGTAATCCCGAGTCCAGTTCCCTTGGCGAAGTTCGGCGTAGGATCGGGCGAGATTGCGGATTTCGCTCAAAATCAAACCGATGGTACATTCCGCGACCGCTCGAGCGTTTCGGCCCGGGGTGTTGAGGATCGTGATTTTTCGCTCTTCGGCGGCTTGTTGGTCGACATTTTCGATTCCTCCGCGAAGAACGCCGATCAACTTGAGCCGACCGGCCGCTTCGATCATTTTACGTCCGATCGGAGCAAACTGAACGACGATCGCGTCGAATTGCTCCAAACCGTCGAAAAGACGCGACGGCATTTCAATCGCATTGGCGCCTTGTTGTTCGATGAGCAGGTTCGCTTCCTGCAATTCCTCCAGTGTCGGGTGCTCCCAAGGTCGAATTTCGACGTCGACTCCCCTATTTTTTATCGACGAAAGCCCTTCCCGCATGAACGATTCCGGGATGTAGTGATCACTAACGGCTAAAAGTTTCATTTTTCGATTTTTGTATTGAGGGAAGGGGGGGGGGGAGCGTAAGGAGCGGCCATTTTAGACAATACCGAAAAGAAACGCAAGATTGAGAGTAAATTCCCCAGAACCGCGGAGTTCGTTATTTTCGCGCGGAGACGCAAAGACGCGGAGGTTCGACCGAGACGAGGCTTGAGGAATTCACCACATTTCATTCGGTCAATCTTCCGTGAGTATCATCCGGGTCAAATTCGGGACGGTTGCGCGGTGTTCGCCTTGAAAATAGAAGCTTTCCCCGCCGTCGGCGACGGTCCTTGAGAGGATCGTTTTCCAAGGGCGGAAATAGTATCGCGGATCACTTTTGGGCGGGGTTTCATGAACGTCCTTTCCTTCCAGCGGCAGCAAGTCGAAGACAGCGGTCGTAAAATGAGCAATTTGGCGTTTCTGCTGATGTGCGACGTTCCGGGACATGGAAATCGCTTTCAGATATACCTCCGGACCGATGACGCCGCTGCCGAAATTGCAGAACACGCCCCCTTCGAGATTTTCGACCGAAGCGGTGTAGACGAGGAAATCGGTGTACGACGCTTCGCCCAACGCGGCGCCGTCGCAGTTCGGGTGTTCATGAATAATGTCGCAACCGATTCCGACGTGAATCGTTGCCGGAACCTGGAATTTGTACGCTTGGTACAACACGCTCGTTTCCTTGTACGGAAAGTCGTTTTCGGCGAGGTGACGCCCGATCGCTTCGCCGAAGCCGATTCCGTCCCGGACCGCGATTTTCGCGATGTCGTTCAAAACGCCGGTTTCGTTCCAGAGTCCGAACTGTCCGGTCCTGATATATTTGGCAACGCTTTCGGTCGTTGCGCCGATCAAAGCGAACTCGAAATCGTGAATCGCCCCGGCCCCGTTGAGCGCCAAATGGGTCAGGTAGCCCCGCTTCATCAGTTCGATCAGGAACGGAGCGGTTCCCGCCCGAAGCACGTGGGCGCCGCACATCCACAGGACGGTACTTTTCCGCTCTTTCGCGCTCCGAATCCGTTCGGCAAGGGCGGGCAGGTTCGGATTCGCATACGGGGGAATTT
>JAVBTU010000139.1:0-5121 GCA_031556015.1 Thermoguttaceae bacterium | reverse complement strand
GTCCGGACCACGTTTTCCACGTCCAGCGCTTCGATCCGAGCCTCCGCCGCTTTCACTGACGCCAGAATCACTTGCATCTGCTTCCGGACCGCCGTCGCCCGATCCTGACGGCCCCGCTGGTGGAAAAAATCAATGAGCTCCTTGTAGAATGCCTCATGCGCCCGAGCGAACGTCGGACCATCGAAACATTGATAGATTTGGTCTGCGTCGATTGTATGAAGCTCGAATTGGCTTTCGAGCAGTGACGCAATGACTTGCGCGAGCAGGATTTCATCGGTTCCCAACCGGGTCAGCAAAGGCGGATCGCCCTGTTCAGGTTGGAGAAGATCGATCCCCAAAGATTCCCGGATTTTCATGGCACTCCCAATCGTGAGGGAAAGCGACCAGTTTCGATTACTATTATCGGAAAAAACTTGCATGATGTCTTGACAAAAAATGTGAATGGTGTTACTATACTGAAATGAAAATTAACCGCCCGTTTGAGTCGACGTTTCCTCGTGCCATTCCTCCCATTCGGTCAGTTTGGCCGTGACGTCATAGGTGATCGCCTCTTCAAGCGGTTCCGAACGGGAAAAGCCGGTGATCGAAAAGTCGCCGACCGGTCCTTCGCCGGTCGCACTGGTCAATGCCGCCAAATGGATCGGATCGCCGGTATACCACGCTTGTCGAATCGCCTTGAATCCGGCGTCGCCCGGCTTGTACATCATCGTAAACTCGATGCTGCATTCCTTGAGTCCGGACACTGTTGCGCGAAATCCGGAATTCGCCCGCGTGGTAACATCGGCTTCTGCCGCGTCTAAGCTGATGGTGACATCGGACACGTTGTCGAGTTCCGTCGTCGGTAGTCCGGAGGTGCCACCCGGCCCATGAAAGAGCTTGCCTTTCATGCCGAGCCTGAATTTTTGTGCCATTGTTGTTTCTCCTGTTGAATTTATTTTATGATATCACGCCAAAGATTGGGGACCTTATCGAGCTCGCTGGAAAATGCGGGTCCCATATACGGTCGTGGTGCAATGTTGGCTTTATCTCCGCTGGGCAAACGGACCTTGCCGCCGTGTTCCAGTGTTCCCGGTGCCTTGCCAGACTTCCCCGGCACCACGACCGGACCGATCACAACGCTTCGTTTCATGGGATCGTAGCCGAAGAAGATGAACTTCTTCAGCACGCCCGTATGCGAAAACGGCGGTCGGCCCGGCCTTGATGTGCCTTTACTTTTTCGGATCGATTGTTTCGCCGTTTGCCGAACGAACGCTCCAAACTTAGAAAGCACCTTTCGAGTTCGGGCATCGACCTTGTTCTTCACGATTTCCCGGTCGAAAAAGAGCGATTTGGCCGTACTGAAATTGAGCCCGATTTGCGGCATTATGGAATTTTCTTTTCGATTTCGTTGAGCAGCTTTTCGACCCGTAAATTGATCGACGAATTTTTGCCGATCATCCCGGTTAGTTGCGTGACTTGCTCGTTTTTGTCTTCAATTTGTCGCTCCATATCCAGAAACCGGTCGGCCTGGATTTTTTCGTAACGCTGCATGATGTAGCGAATCACGATCCATTGCACGACGCAAACGGCGCCCAAGACGCCGAATCGGTCGACGAAACTGCCGAACGAATCGATCTCGTTGATCGCCATCGTATCCGCCGCGATGAGCGTCGCCGTTGCGAAAAATGGAAACGCCAAACGACACATAGTAAAATCGTACATCATGTTCTCCAATTTAGCGGAAACGGAATTATAAACTTCACGTAAAGAGCGGTGTCAAGCGTCGCGATGGATTCTGGAAAAACCGCGTAAGGAGAACCGTAGCCGCCCGACGACGCCACGAACTGCTCGACCTGCGTCCGCGTCATCCAACACATGTCGGAGGGTTCCCCTTCGTCGGACGATTGATACCGAGGACCATGCGAGTTGACCCAGCCGATATATTCGGTCCCGTTGACGATTCTATAGCCGGTAAAATGGGTCATGTGCGCCCAGTAGCCGCCGAGAACCGCGATCTTGACGCCATTGCGGTCGATGGTGCAACCGGTAACGGAAAGACTGTTCGCGACCGGAACGGAAAGCCCGGCGGCGCAGCACTGAATAATCTCGTCAGCAAGCTCCTTGCCCCGAAAATTCAGAAACAGAATCGCACTCTGGAATTTTTTGGCATCGTCCAGAAATTTTTCGTAAGGCGGCACGGCTTGGTTGTTCGTTCCGACTTTGTCCTCGGTAAAGTGCCCGATGGTGTTGGCCCCTTTTGCGATTTCCGCGACCGATTGACCACCGCGTGTGGAACCACCCTTGGTAATCGACCACATCACGACCGGATTGATCGAGTGGTAAATCAACGAAGCACCACGAGCAATCATTTGCAGCGTCGTGCTGCAGTGTCCGAAGCCATCCCCATGTCCAGCGCAAGAACCGAGTCCGCCTTGAGTGAAGTAAAGCCGGTCGGATTTCTTCATCTCCTTCGGCAAATGTTTCAACACTTGCCACGGAAACGTACAGGTGATTCGTTCATTTCGGAGTTTATTGCACTCTTCGATTTGCTTTTTTCGCCATGTTTTGAACGCGTCGTCGTGCTTCAGAACCGGCATATCGCCCGATTCCCAAAGAGTATTGAATTCGACGGAATCACTTTCGAGCTCGCTGAAAACTTCTTCGGCGTACTCGTCCATCGGGATGCAGCCGTTGATATTGCAGCCGTCCTCGACGATGGGTGGCACCTCGCGGCGACGCCGCTGCTGATCTGTCCACGGTTTCAATTGCCAGATTCTTCTTCTCATCGTCTGCCTCCACGGAAAAAGTACTGCGGTTGCTGAACTTGACACGCTTGCCCGGTCGGATCGGAGCAATAGGCTTGATTCGCCATCGGCTTTTTCTCGTTCGTCGGAACGGTTTGCGCGGTGATACCGGTTTTCATGCCGTCGGCGATTTCTTTGAATATCGCGCCGAGTTCCTTGATATCCCGATTGCCGGTATACCTTTCGTTGATTTTCTCGGACAATTTATCCAAGAAATCTTTCCACACGTCGATCTTGATTTTCGTTTGCGTGTTCGTTCGGATCGCGGAAAATGCAGCCTCGGGTGTTTTGATCGAACCTCGCTCGATTCCCAAGGCGGCGGATTCATAACACGACGCCAGAACGGAACACTGCGATTTGCCCGCTTCCGGTATGTTTTGACGAACCCAGTCGGAAAGATTCGACGGTTCGGGCTCAGGTTTTGGGGTTGGATCGGGATTCGGATTCGGTCCCGGAGTCGGACTTGGCGTCAAACCGTACTGACAGACGTGTTGCAATATCCTCGGTTTCCCCTCTTCAATGACGGCGGCAACAATGGTATACTTGGCCGCAATGTTGGAAGAGAAAGTGAGTGCCGAACCTGCGGTGTCAATGTAAAAGAGCGCGGGCGGTTCCTTGTCGATTTGACGAACGACCGTCCAGTCCGCCCGGACCTTCGGATCGTTGAGCCGGAAAACGCAGAGTTCTCCAACGTCCGCTGCCAAAGGACCGGTAATGAATTCGCTGGTATCAATCGGGCCGGGTTTCGGAACAGCGGTTTTCTCCTCGGAAATGAACGTAATCCTCGAATCCGTCGTTAAAAAGCCGTCGAGCAGCTTACCTGCGCCGATCCCCGCGAGCGTCGTCACCATAAAAATGACGAGCAGTGTGGCGTAAAATTGAAGTTTTTGTTTCATCGGTTAAGATTTGTTGAAGCGCTGCTGGAGAAGTATCAAAAGAAGCCCGATAGCCGCGTGGACCAAGACTGGGCAGCCTGGTAGAATGTCCTGTGCGGCACTATTGAGCGATGCCAGATGTCCTTGGTAGGCCGTGGATTCCGGGATGAGAACGCCGTCCTTGAACAGTCCGCCGTCCCGAGCGAGTAGTGCCATCGCATGCACCGCCGTCCATGCTTGGTCATTGTCGACGATTCGCTGTGCCGCCATAACGATCATGTCGTCGATAGGCGTTTTCGTGGAAATCGCGAGGATTTGTGCGTCGAGCAGCAGCGGTTTCACCCAACGACGAAGTTCGGATGGGTTGTCCAAGCCCGGATACGTTGTCCAAGCGTTGATAACGTCGTGAATCGTGTCCCCGTATTTGAACATGATACCGACGCCTTTGAGAATGGTTTTCAGTTTTTCAAGCATAAAATGTTCCTGTATTGAGTAATCAAAAAACGAGGCGGTTTCACACCACTGGTTTTGAGTCCCTGTAATTGCCACCGCCAAACATTGGGTAACGACTTCGTTAACCGGTGAGCATGTACTTGACCGTCAGTACGCTGACGAAAGTACGGTTGCTCGTTAAATGTTCCGGAATGTAAATCGGGTCGTTGGTGATTCCGGCAAGCGTCGCCACTTCGAACTGCGATAGTGTGGCGTCGGTCAGGAAATCTGCGATTTCGTCGACGAGTTCACCGAGATTTTCGACCGCATCCTCCGGCGTTTGAATTCCCAGCCGTCGCATAATGCCAACATCAATGGAAATCGTGTATTTCATCGAAGATCGTGAAATGCGGTCAATTTCCAGCGATTTCGGCACCACGACAACTCGGATTTGCTCCAATTCGGACAGTTCAAAACCGGGTTTGACCGAATAGACCGCCTTGAATTTCGTGGTGAATTCCGCTTCGTTTAGTTCCTTTACGACGGCTTTTGCGATGTCTGTAATCGTGCTCATATTTGCTTTGTATGGATTCTGCGGGTGATACCGTGCGGATCGCACCAGCGCCAACATTCATCGCCGAGTTCGAGGACTTCATGGACGACGTTTTTGTAAACAATTCGGTGTCCGACTCGTGGAATTAGGCCCAGTTCGTCGTGGGAAATCAGAAAATCAATCGAATGAGCGGCTATTTTGAAGCCGTACTCATCACTTGTTTCGTATTTCGTGCGGCCCAAGACGGCATTGACTTCAGAAGATTCGTCTTCGACTTGATAAAGAACTTTCGAGGAAACATGTTTCTTTTGCTTCCCCGAAAACCATTTGAGACCGTTTTCAAGTAGATTCATGGTGTCTACCCGATTCGGACGCGAACAACGGAGTCATCGGCGGTCGCTTCGAGAACCGCGACGCCGAGCAATGTGTTGTCGGTCGCGACGAGTACGGCCTTTTTCGCCGTGTTGTCCCAGTAAAC
>JAVBTU010000125.1:0-4401 GCA_031556015.1 Thermoguttaceae bacterium | reverse complement strand
CTGGAACGTACAATGCGGTTTCGGTACGGCATTTCCCCAAACGGCGGCCGGTTTGGTACCGTCCGGCCGCATCGCCCAGAGGTTCTGGTGCGTCACGGCGTCACGGTCAATGTAATCCCAGCGTGCGAAAAGCAACGTGCCCGACGGACTCATCGCCGGAAACCATTCGCTGACGTCGTTGAACGAAAGCTGCGTCAACCGATCCGGAGCGAGCTTGCCGTCGGTGTCGACATTCATCCGGAAGAGCGTGTACGAATGCCAACGCTTGCCGAACTGCGGACCGAAACAACGGGAGTACGCTCTTCGCCGCGTCGAGACGAACGCCAATCCGCCGTCCGGTAGATACTCCGGCATCATGTCGTCATACCGGTCGTTCGTCAAACGCACAAGGCCGGTGCCATCGAGATTCATTTCGTAAAGATGGTAATAATGATCCAAGCCGCCTTGTTCGTTGACCGGCAACGTGTCCCAGGGAATCCGGTTTTCCGGCACGGCGACGTGGGAAAAAGCGACGCGGCCGGCGTCATATGAAAGTCGCGGTTCCAAAACGTGCCCCGGGGGGATCGCATCGCGAAGCAGGTCGCGGTGTTTCAACGAAGAGCCCGGCCTTTCCAACACATACAGCCCGCCGCCGGGGCGCTGGTTCCACCCGAAATACTGACCCACCAAATGACTGTAAGCCGTCGGGCGGCACTTGACGAACAGCAATTCGCCAAACCGAGCCCGGGGGTCGCCGAACAATATCGAACGTTTCAACAGCCGGACTCGCAGGTACAGACTTTTCAGTTGCGCCTCGGTTCGATTCGGCAATTCGGATTCCTTTTGCAGCTCTCCGTAGACGGATCGTTCGGCGTCCGTCGGCTCCCGACGTTCGATAAGCCGTGCGATGCGATCGAGATGTTCGCGGATCGAACCAAAAAGGTCGACCAGATCACGGTCGTCTCGAATCCATTCGGTCAATACCAGCGGTATCATATCGAAATCGGGAATGTTCGGCAGGGCGCGGGCGTTGTCACGATATTCGGTTTCGGTCATCGTGACGCGGATCGTCGGTCTGGGCGGCGTTTCGGGCGGAGCGGTCGTTTCGTAACACCAGTTTCCCGGTCCTTGCTTGTCGGAAAACCCGCGGGAGGCGACGAAGGCTTCTCCCGATGCCGGGTAAGTGATCGTCGGGTCCCAAAACGTAGTGTCACACGCGATTTCGCCGCGGCGGTTGACGACGAAGCGGATGCGATCTCCCCGCCGAACGGCCAGGACAAGGTCCGGATCGACGCCGATTGCATCCCGACCGTCGAGTTCCTTCCGCCATATTTCATTTTCGTCGTGCAAAATCGAAGCGACGACGCCGTCTCCGTCGAGGTGCCACTTTCGAACGGTACCGGTAACACGAATCTTTCCTTCAGCCGGCGCGAGAAACGTTCGGACGGAGTCTCCTTGGGCGCCGGAATGCTGCCAATTTTTCCCGACCCGACACCAAGCGCCGTCCCCTTGCCAAAACGTGGACTCATACCATATTTCAGTCCGATATTCCATTTCCCGGAATTTCGAATCGGCTTGGTCGTTTGTTTCGATCACGAACGGCTCCGAAACGGATGTGGCTCCCAACGCAAACAGCGGCATGAATTGTAGAACCAATAATGTAATTGCAGGAGTCAACGATTTCATGACGGTCTTGGAGGAGGGGGAATAAGCGGTTGGGATAATTTGTCTTAGCCGACGGTCCTCGCCGCTATTTCTTTACGGCGCGACGAACCGGACGACCGTACAAACCGGGCGGTGGTCGGAAGCGACTTCGTCCGGTATCACTTTCGTTTCGAGTGTCTTCAGTTCGCTTCGGACGCCCGGGGCGACTTCTCCCGCTCGGTAGAAAATGTAATCGATTTTCGCATCCGGCTTGCCGCTTGGAAAGGTCGGTTCCGGGCCGGTGAGTTCGGTCCAACGCTTTCCCATCCGGGTGTTCGATTCGCTCCCCGGCTCCGCGTTGAAATCGCCGCCGAGGAGGAACAGGGATTTCTCTCGTGCGGCGATTTCGTTGATCGCGTCCACTTGCGCGCTTCGGTTTTTCTCATGGTAAGCGCAAAGATGCGTGCAACCGAAACGTATCGTTCGGGCCTCGTCGAGCCGAACGGTCGCGACCAAAAGTCCCCGGCGTTCCGCTTCCACGGCTCTCGGGAGGGTCGTGA
The DNA here is from genome assembly GCA_031556015.1 of Thermoguttaceae bacterium. GTDB lineage: Bacteria > Planctomycetota > Planctomycetia > Pirellulales > Thermoguttaceae > JAVBSX01. The sequence goes on along the minus strand of JAVBTU010000125.1, from coordinate 2,218 downwards.
ACATGTAGTCGGTAATGGGAAACTTCGAAAGAACCGCGATCCCGTAATCGCCGCCGGAATTATCGATCGTTTTTCCGTACACGACATTCATTCCCGTCAAAGCGGCAAGTATTTTCGGTTGATCCGCCTTTTGGGTTCGCTCGGCGAACCGATCGACTTCCTGAAGTGCGACCAGATCGGGTTTTTCCTTCAAAATGGTGTCGGCGATCCGCTCCAAATCGAGCCGCTGATCCATGCCGATCCCGACGTGGATGTTGAACGACATGATCCGAAGTTCATCGACCGCAGGGGTCGGGATCTGTTCACCGGTTGCCGCGAGCGAAAACAGGGACAGCAGGAGAAGAGACGACAGAATGGAAACCGGTGATATTGTACGCATTTTTTGAATTTTCTATACGGTCCCTTTTTTGCGTTGGAGCGCTTTTTCGACGAGTCCGGCAAAGCGGTCGACCGTGTTGGGGGGAAGAGAATGTTCCATGATGCAAGCGAGTTCTTCCGCTTCCTGCGGTTCCACTTCGAGTACGTCGCGAAGCAGCCGAAAGAAGATTTCGTGCCGACGCACAACTCCGCGCGCTTCCTTGATTCCTTTGGTGGTGAGCGTGACTTCCTGATACGGCGCGTACTCGATAAACCCCTGTGCGGCCAAGTGCTGTAAAGCGGTCGTCACGGTCGATTTATGGACGCCGAGCCGCTCGACGATCATCCGCGATCGGGCCGCACCGTGCTCGTTGACCAGATGATAGATCGCTTCCAAATAATCTTCCATTGTCGCGGTCAGGGGATTTTTATCTTCGTGTTTCACCGCGGTCATATTCGTTCGGTATTTAGTCAGGTTTTCGTCGGTTTTTCACCGACTGTCATGCAAACGGCCTAAGACCCATTCTACTGCGAAAACCGCCGTTTTCAAGCCAAAAATACCGTTTACGCCGAAACGCGAAGAGGAGGAGAAATTTTCACGATCCGGTTCGCAAAAGCCTCTCCTTGAAGCGGGTTGTTCCGGAGATACAATGAACATCTGTTCTTTATTCTTCGTTCCGAAAGCTGTTTATTTTAGGAGAAAGACGTGACCAAGCGATTATTTACAAGCGAAGCGGTGAGCATGGGGCATCCCGACAAACTGGCCGACCAGATTTCCGACGGAGTGCTCGACGCCCTGTTCAGTCAGGATCCGATGAGCCGCGTCGCTTGCGAAACGATGGTCACGACCGGCGTTGCGATCATTGCCGGCGAAATTACGACCAAAGCCCGGGTCGATTATCCCGACATCGTTCGCAACGTGATCCGGGAAGTCGGATACAACGACGACAAATGGGGTATCTGTGCCGACACCTGTGCGGTGATGGTCGCCTTGGACCGTCAAAGTCCCGACATCGCCCAGGGAGTCGACGAAAACGCCGCGTCGCAAAAGGACATCGGCGCCGGTGACCAGGGGCTCATGTTCGGTTATGCCTGCGACCACACGCATGAATTGATGCCGATCCCGATCGCTCTTTCGCATCGAATCACGAATAAAATGACCGAAGCCCGCTTCAAAGGGGAAGTCCCGTGGTTGCGGCCGGACAGCAAAAGTCAGGTTACGGTCGAATTCGACGGACACAAGCCGCTCCGAATCGACACGGTCGTCGTTTCCACGCAGCACGATCCTTCGATCGACCAAAAGGGGATCATGGAATATTTGATTCCGAACATCATCACCCCTTGCCTGCCGGACGATCTGGTTCACGACAAGGTCAAATATTTCGTCAATCCGACGGGCCAGTTCATCGTCGGCGGTCCGCACGGCGATTGCGGCTTGACGGGTCGCAAGATCATCGTCGACACCTACGGCGGTTGGGCCAGACACGGCGGGGGAGCGTTCAGCGGCAAAGATTGCACGAAAGTCGACCGCAGCGCCGCTTACATGGCCCGCTACGTTGCCAAAAACGTCGTCGCCGCCGGATTGGCAAGCTCCTGCGAAGTGCAGTTGGCGTACGCGATCGGCGTTTCGGAACCGGTCAGCATCCTGATCGACACCGCCGGAACCTGTCAGGTTGATGAAAAGAAACTGGCCGATGTGATTCGCCAGATGTTCCCGTTCTCACCGGGTGGGATCATCAAGTACCTCGACCTGCGTCGCCCGATCTACCAGAAAACCGCTCACGGCGGCCACTTCGGACGCAACGACCCCGATTTCACTTGGGAAAAAACGGATAAAGCCGAAGAATTGAAGAAAGCGTTT
>JAVBTU010000172.1:0-6395 GCA_031556015.1 Thermoguttaceae bacterium | reverse complement strand
TTCGCCTTGATAATCGACCCGAATTTTCCGAGCCGGGGTTTTCTTGTCCGCCGCTTTGATGAACGCCGCTTTTTCCTCCGGAGTCGCTCGGCGGAGGAATTCCTCGACGGCCCACATACCTTCGGGATGGAATTTGAATCGGGCTTCCGGCGGATAATTTTTCGTTTCTTCGATGTACTTCAAGGCGTCGCGAAGAGCCTGGACTTGTCGTTCGAGAATATCGACCTGCGTGTGCGTGTAACCGATATCGAGATGCGTCTGGTGGATCAGGTGGATTTCCCATTTCCGTTCGACGGGAAGTTCGGCCGTTTTCGCTTCGATTTTTCGGCCCGGGAGTTCGAGGACGGCATTCACTTTGACCGGCTTGTCGCACGTCGCTTCTTCGACCGGCAAAAGCACTTCGGCGCCGTTGAAATGGTCTTCCGGATTGATCATGACCCGGAGTTTTTTCGTTGCGGATTCAGCGACTTGATACTCGACGTTGAGCCAGGCGGGCTGCGCAAGACATTCGCCTTGATAATCGACCCGAATTTTCCGAGCCGGGGTTTTCTTGTCCGCCGCTTTGAGGATGCCGCGTTCGGGATTGATTTGAATCGCTTCGATCCGGCCCGTCTTGCTCCGGAATTGAATGCAATCGTACACGAACCACGCTCCGTTGGCGTTGGTGAGCGTGAGGACGTTTCCGGTCGGTTTGACGGCGATCGCGGGAAGTGTGAGCGAAAACACTTTCGCCTGCGCGGCGCCCGGGTTGGAGAGAATCGCATCGCTACGGCCGTTGTTTTCCGTCTGGATCACGCCGCGTTTGCCGTTCAGATCGACGTCGATGCTCGGCGGGGAACCTTGCTGGCCCCACCCTTTGAGAATCAGCTCGTAAGCGTTCGGCTCCCCTTCGCCCGTCCCGGCTTTCGGCAGGTCGAATTGGATCGTGAACGTGTGCGGCTTAGCGCCGGCCCAGGAATCCGCGGGACCCGGATGGATGTAAGGCCAGTCGGCTTTCGTGTTCAGGGAACCGATTTGCACGGTCGGGTCGGTCGGGAAATTTTTCACGAAATCGTTATAATTTCCGGCCGCGGAAAATTCCTGGTAATTTCCGTCGTCGTTGCCGATCGACCAGATTTCAGCCGCCGTTGCGGTTTGAACCGTCCAAGCGAAAAGGATCGCAACAAAAAAACGTGTCAGTTTCATGGATTTCGAGAGGTTCGGAGGGGAGAAACGGGGAATTGAAGTAAGAGATGAACCTTCTTTATAGGTGTTCCCCCTCCGGAAAACAAGTGATTGACCGCTTTTTTCCAAGAATTCTCACGTTTGCTCCCCCCGTTATCACCACACCGTCAAGAATCGGTCGTTCTTGCGTTGCTCAGGTCGCTTTGGCATTTTTGAGGTGTCGAACCACTAGCCCTCAAACCGACTCCCCCCTATAATTCCTCAAGTTGAGGGGCCCGTTCTGTTTGCGACAATATCTTGCCCGAGCGAGGAGTTTCTCTTGAATGTGTACTTCAGTTTTGATGAAAACGGTATCCGCGCGGGTACCGGTTTTCCACTGACGGCGGGTTCCTTTCGTCGGCTCGGCTCCGCGTTGGGCGGGCTGGTTCGTAGTGGGGGAAAATTTCTCGTTTCTTGCGATTGGCCAACTGTCCCTCCAAATCCATTCGCTGAATTTGTGGAGGGACTCCGTTCTTCCGGAATGGCGGTCGTCAATCTCGGGCCACTGCCCACACCGATGGTTTACTACGCCGCCCGGCGAACCCATGCGGACGGCTTTGCGGCGATTTGTGCCTCAAACGAAAACGGTTCATCGCTTACCCTGAAATGGTTGATCGGCGAAACCATTCCGGATACCGAACAGGTTGCGACCCTCAAAAAAGCGGTAGAAAACGAAGATGTGGAGGCGAAAAAAAACGTCCCGGAAGTACGTTCATTGGATGTCACTTACGATTACGTCGCCTGGCTCCAAGACACCTGGTTCGATTCGCCGGGTATGAAAGCCCAAATCGTCCTCGATACCTGCGAAGGCCCTTGGTCCGGTCGGGCGCGGCGGTATCTTCAAGCGGTCTTTCCCAAACTGATCTTTACCGAACTTGACACCGGAGGCGGGACTGCCCGATCCATCGCCGAGGAAGTCGATCGAACACGCGCGCAACTCGGCTTCGTCCTGGGTAAGGACGGCGGGCAACTTTCCGCGGTCGACGGCTACGGGATTCCCTACGATTCGAACGAGTTGAATTGGTTGCTCGTTCAATCGTTCGGGCTCTCGCTCCAAGGTGAAATGTTCTTGCACGATTCCTCGTGTCCTCCGGCAATCCTCCAGTCGGCAACCCGATTCGGCGCTGCAACGCAAGAGGTGTCCGGCGGGGACGCGGGATTCCGACGGGCGATGTCGGACAGCTCCGCGATTTTCGGCGCAGACTCCGCGGGACATCATTATTTCCGGGCTCTTTGCGGAAACAACGACGCCCTTTTCACGACCTGTTGGGTTCTCGATTACCTCGCTCACGGCTGCCAAACTTTAGCCAAGCTCCGCGAAACGATCCCCATGATGAGGTGATCAGAGAGGCGATAGATGCCTTTATACTCTTCACTTGTCAAGCGGCCTGACCCAGATGTTGCGGTATTGAACGGCGGAGCCATGTTGTTGCAGGACGATTGGGCCCTTTTCCATGTCCATCGGCGCCGGGACGTCGCGGTGGGCGACCTTTCCGAGGACTTCGCGGTGATTCTGTACGAGTACGCCGTTGTAAAAAACGGTCAGGTTCGCCGGTTGAATCTGCCGGCCGTTTTCAATTTTCGGAGCGGTGAAAACGATGTCGAAGCTCTGCCACTGCCCGGGCTTACGGGCCGGATTGACCAACGGCGGATACTGCCCGTAAATCGAACCGGCGTTTCCGTCGGCGTAAATGAAGCTGTCGTGCGATTCGATGACCTGAATTTCGATACAGCCGAAGATCAAAACGCCGCTATTGCCCCAATTCATGCGGTCCTGCGGCTCGGTCGGTGTTTTCCATTCGACGTGGAGTTGGCAATCGCCGAAATCGTCGATCGTCGCGAGTTGATCCGTCGCGAGAATGTCGAACGCACCGTCTTTGAGACCGGCGCGTTTTTTCGCTTCGTCTCCTTTCCAGCGATCGAGATTGGTTCCGTCGAAGAGGACGACGGCGTCCGACGGCGGCGTCTGTCCGAGATCGCCGGTTCCGGGCGCGACTTTCGGCGGCTGCGGTCGAGCCTGGTCGTGAACTTTCCATTGCGTACCGGGAATGAGCGGCGTGTCGGTATAACCGGGGGCCTCCTCCACGGCGAAAAGATTCGTGACACCAAAGAGTACGAAAACGACAAGCGAGAACGAAGCGATGGTTTTCATGGAAGGCGTGGGAAAGGTGGGAGTCTCAAAACGAGACCATTTGTCGAAATTGGTTCAATTTTTCCTCAAGGCGGTCTTTCGTCATTTCCCGGAGGCGATCCAGGCCGAAACCGCCGACGGTCGCGGCGGCGATGAGAGTTCCGTAAACGATTCCCATTTTGATCGATTCGGCGTCGGTGGTGCCATGCGCGGCGAGATAGCCCATCATACCTCCGGCAAACGAATCCCCTGCCCCGGTCGGATCGACGACCGTTTCCGTCGGGAACGCGGGTACCAGATAGATTTCGTGTTCGCTGAGGAACATCGAACCGTGTTCACCCTTTTTGACGACGACAAAACTCGGCCCCATGTCGAGAATTTTTCGCGCCGCGGTAATCACGTTCAACTCGCCGGTCAGCATTCGCGCTTCGGAATCGTTCAGGACGAGTCCGTCGATCCGTTGCATCAATTCCAGGAGCGGTCCCCGTTCGATATCGATCCAGAGATTCATCGTATCCGCGGCGACCAGGTCGGCGCCTTGAATCTGGTCGAGCGTTTTCATCTGCACACTCGGCGGAGCGTTGCCGAGAAAAACGTACTGGGCTCGGGTAAAAGCATCCGGCAGTTTCGGCGGCTCCTGACCGAGGACGTTCAGTTGCGTTTCGATCGTTTCCCGATCATTCATGTTTTCCAAATATCGGCCGGTCCAACGGAATGTTTTTTCCCCCTGACGGATTTCGACGCCGCTGATGTCGACGTTGCGATCCTGGAGCATCTTCAGGTGTTCTTGGGGAAAATCGTCGCCGACCACGCCGGAAAGCTGCACCGACGTAAAGAAACTCGCGGCGTAGGAGAAGAACGTCCCCGCACCGCCGAGGACATTGTCCCGACGATCCACGGGGGTAAGAATATTGTCTAAAGCGACCGATCCAACGATTAAAAGGGACATTTTAGTAGTCAGTAGTCAGTAATCAGAGCGGGAAGCGTAAGCGAGCGGCAAGACGCCTCTATAGTTTCCTATTTCAAACTTTCCTTTAACGACGGGATGAAATCGAGGCAGCGTTGGGCTTCCGGTTTCAGTTGGGCGAAGAGCTCAGCGGATTTGCCGGTTTCGTCGGCGCGACATGCCATTTCCAGATCGGCGGCGATTTGACGAAGTTGATGCGCACCGAACACGCCGGAAGAACCCTTCAGACTGTGCGCGACCTTGCCGGCTGCGACCAAATCGCCCGCTTGGAGATGCTTTTCGATATTTTGGATGTCGAGCGGGGTTTGGCTGATGAACTCCTCCAAAACAAGAACGGCCGTTTCGGCGCTACCGCCGACTTGCGTCAGAAGAACGGACGCATCCATGGGAGCATTGGCTCCACTAAGATTCTCTGCCAAGAGTCTACCCTCGCTTTCTTTCACTCTCGATGATGAACCCGTCGGGAAACGCTGTATTTCCCCGAACCCCGACGAACAATTGTCGCGATTATATCACGAAATATGCCGATAAACGAATCCCCCCCGATAAAAAATAGTTGCCGACAGCACTCACATTAGGAGTGATTCAAATGTGAAGGGTGCTAAAAAAAGTGGAATGTTTATCGATTTCCCCGCGTCTTGTGATGCGGTCCTCCCCCCGAATCACCCCAACTGCCAAAGCCCCATCCGAAGTCCGTCGGCAAGCGTTTTGCACGCGAACACCGCCGCGGGTTCGAAACCGCAATGGGAAAGGCAGTGTTCGCACCGAGGATCGTTGCCGGGTCCGTATTGCGTCCAATCGGTTTCGCGGATCAAGGCGTCATACGAAGAGTAGTGTGTATCGGTAATCAAATAGCACGGCCCTTTCCAGCCCGCGATGTTGCGTGTCGGATTCGCGAACGCCGCACAGGAAAGCTCGCGCATGCCGCAGAGAAAATCCATGAAAATCGGCGTCGTCGTGATGCGGTATTTCGACATTTTTTTTCGAATTTCACGGAATTTTTCGTGGATTTCGTCTTTCGTAAGAAACAGCGATTCGTTCCCGACCGACTCGTACCCGAACCCCGGCGCGAGCATGATTCCGTCGATCTCCAGTGGCGTCAACTGCTCGGCGAGTTCGATCAACTGCTCCACGGTCGTCTGCTTGTAAAGCGTCGTATTCGTGTAGACGTGAAAACCTGCCTTTTTCGCCGCCGTGATACCACTCAGGGCTTTCTGAAAAACGCCGACTTGCTCGACGATCGCGTCGTGAACCGGTTCCGGACCGTCGAGATGAACGTTCCAGTAGAGCCGGGATTTCAAACGTTTGTTTCGAATCGCGAGAAAATTTTCAAGTTTTTCTTCCAGTAAAACGCCGTTGGTGCAAAGATAAATGTGCTTTCCCCGATCCAAAATTCCTTCGATCAGGGGAACGACTTCCGGATAGATCAGCGGTTCCCCGCCGCAAACGCTCACGATCGGTGCGCCGCATTCGTCGACCGACGCCAAACATTCGTCGAGCGACATGCGACGGTTCATCGTATCCGCGTATTCCCGGATCCGACCGCAGCCGCTGCAATGCAAATTACACGCATGGAGCGGTTCAAGCATCAGAACCATCGGATATTTTTTCCGCCCCGCCAACTTCATACGGGACATGTAGAGAAAAAGCGAGCTGGAAAGTGAAAAAGGAAATCGCATGGAGAAATCGAAAGAGAAAAGAATCCTTACGGGAAGGATTCTTTGAAAATCATCCTTGAAGTAATGTCGTACTTTTACCGCAGCGCTTTTTCGAACTCCGCGATCGACTCGCAGACCGCGGCGTGAACAGCCATCGATTCCAATGAAGTCGGATCCGTCATTCGGTTGACAGCCGTTTCGATGGACTTGGGAATCCGGGTGAACCGCATCCGAAGTACCTTGAGAAGGATGCTCCTCCCCTTTTGCATCTCTCCTTCGGCTTTTCCTTCGGCTTTCCCTTCGACTTTTCCTTCGACTTTTCCTTCGGCGACTCCGGCCGTATATCCTTCGTCGTATTTCTCTTCGAAGATCGTTTTAATCATGGTTCGTTCCTTTTCGCGATAAATCGGTTTCAGAGCTTTGTCGATCCGCTCCG
>JAVBTU010000374.1:0-11582 GCA_031556015.1 Thermoguttaceae bacterium | reverse complement strand
CAAAGGGATGCTCGGCGATATTAAAAAGCTGACCGTGGACATCGGGCCCGGCGATGTCGGCGGACCATTCAAAAAAACGACGCCGCCCGAGTGCCTCGACTACAACATGTGGCTCGGCCAATGCCCGGTCGTCGAATACATTCCGGAACGGGTGCGGTATCAATTCCGTTGGTGGTACGAATACGGCGGCGGAAAATTCACCGACTGGGGGGCGCACCACATCGACTTCTCCCACTGGGCACTCAACGAAGTCGCCGAGGGACAAGGTCCAATCAGTTTCAACCCGATCGTCGCGGAACATCCGGTTCCGTTCAAGGACGGTTATCCGACCGTCGACGACTGCTATAACACGTCGCACAAGTTCGAAATTTCCTGCAAGTTCGCCAGTGGTGTCGAAATGCTCGTGTGCAGTCATTCCAAAGACGGAAACGGCATCCTGATCGAAGGAACCAAAGGACGGATGCACGTCGATCGCGGTCGAATCAAAGGAAAACCGATCGAAGACGGCCTGCAAAAATCGTTGACCGAAGACGACTTCGTGAAACTGTTCAACGGCAAGAAATTCCAAGGTTGGCACAAGATGAACTTCATCGATTGCATCCGGGAAGGCGGCCTGCCGGTTTCGGACGTGATTTCGCACGTCCAGGCGATGAACTCGTGTCATCTTTGCGCGATTTCCGCGCGTTTGGGCCGCGAAATCAAATGGGATTCGAAAGCGGAAAAAGTCGTCGGCGACGAGCAGGCGCAGACTTTCCTCGCCCGCAAACGCCGCGAAGGTTTCGAGATTCCGAAAGTGTAAAATGAATCCCATCGCGCTTCCGAAACGTCTTCCTTGCGCTCACAAGGGAGACTTCGGATACGTTTTATGCATCGGCGGCTGTCGGGGGATGAGCGGAGCGATCGCATTGGCCGGTCGGGCCGCTTTAACGACCGGGGCCGGCTTGGTCAAGTGCGCCGTCGCTCAGGGAATCTTGCCGATTGTGGCGTCATCGAGCATGGAAATCATGACCGCCCCGCTCCTCGAGGATCGGTCCGGTCGCATTGCGCTCGACGCATACCGGGAAATCGTGCGGCTCAGCGAAACGGCAACGGTCGTCGCGCTCGGGCCGGGGCTTGGCCGTTCACTCGGGCTGACCGCTTTGGTCGCGAAGCTGTACCGCGAAATCGCCAAACCGATGATCGTCGACGCCGACGCACTGAATGCGCTGGCCGAACGGGGATTCGACAAGGCGGAATTTCCGCGAATACTGACGCCACATCCGGGAGAATTCGCCCGACTGTCAGGACATCCCATTCCTCAAGAAGAGCCGTCGGCTCAGCAAGAACGAATCGAGTCGACCCGCGATTTCGCTGAAAAAACGGGAGCGATCACGCTTTTGAAAGGCCACGAAACGATTATCACCGACGGGACATCGGTCGCGATCAATCACACGGGCAATCCCGGCATGGCGACCGGCGGAAGCGGCGACGTCCTGACCGGAATTATCGCCGGGCTGGTTGCGCAACATCTTTCCCCGTTTGACGCCGCCGTTTGGGGGACGCATCTTCACGGTTTGGCGGGCGATCTGGCCGCAGAAAAACTCGGAGAAGCCTCTGTGACCGCAGGGGCGATCCTGGACGCGATTTCCGTGGCTTTGAAAATTTGATGATACATTCGTGAGTCGCTTGTCAAAAGGAGCGAAATTCAGTTGAAACGGCCTAATTTCCAGTAATAATTACCGGCCCAGTGGATTATTGAGTTTCTCAAATCGGTAAATATGTCCGACTAATATGAAATTCAGTTATTTTTTAACACTATTTGTATCTTTTTTACCGTTTATCGATTGACCTTTCATGATGATTCTGTATTTTAGAGGGAGGTGTTCTCCGTCGAGGGGGTGAAAATCGGAAAACACCGGTTTCCTTTCGATCCCCCAAGGGCCATTCATGCAAAATTCTTTCGACTCCAGTGGCGATCCCGATCGTTCCACCTTGGGGGGGATGTACGCCGATAAATTTCCCGGGTTCGATAGGGATAACCCACGGGCCATGGTCGGTCTGCCCGGAGAGGTGATGCAAAACCCGAAGAGGGTTCCCTGTTCGCTCTCGATCCCCTTCAAACCGATCCTCATCGTCAGCGATGCGATTTCTTTTCGGAAACAATGGACGCAAGCGATCAACGAAGCGCAATATCAAACGTACGATTGCTCCTGCGGGCATTTCATCACGCTTTCCCAGAGAAGCGCGGGTGAATTTTCGTTGGTGATTGTCGATACGGACAATCTCGCGCCGGCCATGGGAAACCACACCCGGTTCTTCCATGACACCTATTCCCAGACGCCGGTGATTTTCGTCGGAAGCGGACATGTCAAGCTCATCCCGTTAGAAGATTATCCCGAATATCTGATCGGTTGTCTTTTCGAGTTCGACAAATCGACCCTGCTTCCGCTCGTTCATTCCGGACTCCAGGTTTACCGAACGATCCAGGAAAAAATCGCGTTCAGTTATTCCTTTGGAATGCCCGTCATCCCGATTCATTTCGGTTTGGGGGCGCTTTCCATTCGACGTTTCCAAGGAAACCTCGAAACGATCGCCCCGCAGGACGTACCGGTTTTCATCGAAGCGGAACCGGGAATTCGCGCGGATATCGCCGCACTGCAAATTCACGGCTTGAGCAATCGTCGACTCGCTCCTTTCGGCGGGGTGCGTCTGAATTTCGGGTATCGCGAACTCTACGAGCCACAATTGTTCGGAATTGAGCCGCAGACTCACATCCATATACCGGAAGGACAGATCGGGCTCATTGAATTGATGAGTCGCGGTACGGTTCTGATCGAAAGTTTCCAGTGCATGCTCAAACCGACTCAGGAGCGGCTCCTTTCCTATCTCAAGACCGGGGTTCTTTACCGGGTCAATGCGTTCGAGTCGCGAATGTGCGATACGCGAATCATCGTGACCAGTACCAGTTCTTTGGAGGAACTCGGCTTGGAAGGCTCTTTCTCGCCGGAACTGTTGGAGATTCTCTCGAAAAACCGCCTGCGGATCCCTTCGCTACGGGAGTTTCCGGAGATTTTGTCCGAATGGATCACCTTTTTTACCGCATGGATTTCCGAAACGGTCGAACGCCCGAAACCGCCCGAATTCACTCCCGAAGCCGTAAAAAAATTGACGGACCATTCCTGGCCGGGAAATACGGAAGAGTTCTTTCAGGTCCTGCGACGATTGGTTCATTCCCGCGAAGAGGTCATCGATGCGGAACACATCGTTTTCAACGATAAATCCCTTCATGGAAGTGCTTCTCTCGCTTCGTTCGTCGGGTTGACTCAGGAAGAAATGAGCAAGCGGTTTATTTTGGAGACGCTCCGCTCGCAGCGTGGCAATCGCGCGGCGACGGCCAGGATGCTCGACATCAGCGAAAAAACGCTTTACAACAAACTCCGGGACTACGAACGGGACGAATGTTGAGCGAACACCCGGCAAACCCGGCGGGAAATCGGGGGTTTACAAGGCGTTTGAATCTTCTATAATGGCGACGATTACTGTCCCGTTTGTTTTTTGCTTCGAAACTTCGAGAGCGACGGGGCGGTCTTTCCGAATCATAACCCGATTACCCACCCATTATTCGTAACGATGAGAGTTTTGGTTGCCGACGATTCCAGTACCATGCGTAAGATCATCCTCCGCTCCCTTCAAGCGGTGGGCGTAACCGACATCGCGGAGGCCGCCGACGGGGCGGAAGCGATCGCGATGTTCAAGCCGGGGGATTTCGATATGGTCCTGACCGACTGGAACATGCCCGGTTTGACCGGCTTGGAAGTTCTCCAGCAGATTCGCGCCCAGGACCCGAAGGTCCCGGTCATCATGGTCACGACCGAAGCGGAAAAAAGCCGTGTTCTCCAGGCGATCCAGGCAGGCGTGACCGACTACCTGGTCAAACCCTTCACCGCCGACACCCTCCGCGAAAAACTCGAAAAACACGGAGCCTAGTGGAATTGCTAATTACGAATTACGAATTACTAATTGGCATAACGTTCGGGTAATTAGTAATTTGGAATTAGTAATTCGTAATTAACCTATGTCCGACTACATTCACGTCGAAGTCGAACTGGTTCAGAGTTCGAAGAAGACCGGGATGCCGTGTGGGGACGTCGTTCGGTATCGACGCTCCAATTTCGGAACGAACCTGGTCTGTGCCGACGGACTCGGCTCGGGAATGAGAGCTCACATTTCCGCCGAGATGTGCGTGGCCCGGATTTTTGCGTCGATCGAACAGGGGATTTCGCTCCGAAAAGCGTTTTCCAGCGTCGCGACTCAAATGGAGAAGTCGCGCGATCCGAAAAAACCGTTTGCCGCGTTCAGCGTCCTCCGCATCCGGCCGGACGGAAACGCGACGATTCTTTCCTACGACGCCCCGCCGCCGATTCTCGTCGGACCGAACGAAGCGTCCGTCCTGGCCAACCGAATCTTTCCGCTTCCCGGCGGCTTGGCAATCGAGAGCAATTATCAACTTCAGTGCGGCGAAGGAATCCTGATCATGTCCGACGGGATCACGCAAGCCGGTATCGGATACGGGCCGAACTCCGAGTGGACCGCCGAAGGGGTGGTTCGGACGATTAACGACCTGCTCAACAAGCGTGTCAAGTTTTCTCAGATTCCGCACCGGATTCACCAGGAATCACTCCAACGCTGGAGTGGGCTGATCGATCGGGCGCAGCCGGCGGTCCCGAGCGGACCGTCGTCGAACCGTTTTTCCCCCTACGCGCCGGACGCCGCCCGGGCCGCAGCCGCGCCGTATCGTCACAAGGTCGTCGGGGACGACTGTACCGCCGTTTTGGCCTATTGTCGCACGGGCCAAACGGTTAACATTTTCACCGGTCCGCCGGTCGACCGGGAACAGGACACGAAAATTGTCCGGCAATTCCTCGAAACGCCCGGTTTGAAAATCGTCTGCGGCGGCACCACGGCGAAACTCGTTTCGAAATACATGGGCGTTCCGCTGGAAATGGAGCAGGAGCCGATCAGCGTCATCGCCCCGCCCCGGTACGGAATTCGCGGTATCAATCTCGTGACCGAAGGGGCCGTGACGCTCAACCAGGTTTACAACATCCTCGACGAGGAAATCGCGAAACTCAACGACGACAGCGGCGTCACGGAACTGCGACTGCTGCTCAACGTCGCGGACCGGGTCAATTTCGTCGTCGGCTGTGCGGAAAACAAAGCGAACGACGACATTTCGTTCCTCCAGCGCGGCGTTCTTTCCCGTAAAGTTCTTATCCCGCTCCTGGCCGACAAGCTCGAAAAAGAAGGCAAGCTGGTGAATGTCCGGTACGTGTAGCGGATTGCGTCAACGATGCCCGCCGACTTGCCGTCCCTGGTTTTCCGACGGAGCACGGTCGCGAGTGCGCGGGGTCCATCTTTGGATCGTGTCGAGCAGCAGCTCCGGATTGATCGGCTTGACACAGTAGGCGTCCATTCCGGCGTCAAGGCAAAGCTGTTCATCCCCTTTCGTTGCGTTGGCGGTCAATGCGATGATCGGGATTCGGTCGGTGTACTCTTTCGGCAGTGAGGAATGATCCTGCTCCATTTCACGGATGCGACGGGTCGCTTCGAACCCGTCCATTTCCGGCATTTGGCAATCCATGAGAATGACGTCGTAATAATCCTTCCGAACCGCCTCGCAAACTTTCACGCCGTTGGGAACGATCCGGCAATCGTATTCGGCGTTGAGCAGGATTTCCCGTACAACGACTTGATTGATCCGATTGTCTTCGGCAACCAGGACGCGAATTTTTCGGACGCCGAAATCTTCCGCCTTGGCCGGAGGTGCGTTTGATTTGATTGTCGATTCGTCGCCCCGCTCGACTTTCCGGTCCCCGACGAGAGACTCGACGATCCGATTGAACAATTCGGAACTGCACACCGGTTTGCTGATCGTATGAACCAGCGAAGCGATCTGGTCAGGAATGTTTTGCGGTCGGTTGTCGGTCTCGACCAGCGGTTGGAGATAGATCACGGGCGTCCGCGTCGAGTGAAGCGTTTGCGCGATGTCGCGAATCCAATCCATTCCGGTCGCGTCGGCCAGCGTGCTGTCGACGATCGCCAATTGGTAAGGGCGTTTTTCATTCGCCGCTCGTTCAAACGCCTGGGCTGCGTCCGTCCTGGACGAAAAGGTCGTAACAAGAATCCCCCAGTGTTTCAACTGGTCTTCCAACGAACGACGGAGAACCTCGTTCTCTTCGACGATGATCGCCGTGTGACCGGACAGATCGACGGAACCGTGTCGCCGTTTTTTCGTGCCGTTCGAATCGCCGGGAATGGTTTTCAGGGGAATCGTGAACCAAAACGTCGAGCCCTTTCCGACTTCACTTTCGACATCGACGTCGCCTCCCATGAGCTGGATCAGTTGCATCGAGATTGCAAGTCCCAAACCGGTTCCACCGAAACGACGCGTGAACGAAGAGTCGATTTGCGAAAAGGCTTGAAACAATTTCGCTTTCTGTTTTTCCGAAATTCCGATCCCGGTATCGACGACGGCAAATCTGACCCACAAGGTTTCTTCACTTTCCGGGGAAGCGACGGAAACATCCAGTCGGACGCCGCCGCGGTCGGAAAACTTGACCGCGTTGCCGACGAGGTTGACCAAAACCTGCCGGATACGATCCGCGTCTCCGAGAACCGTCCTCGGCAATTCCTCGGTGAAAATACCGCAAAGTTCCAAATTTTTTTCCGCCGCCTTGGGCGCAAGAATTCCCAGAACCGACTCGCCGACTTCGCGAAGGTCGAACGGTGTTTCGGCGATGTCCAGTTTACCGGCTTCGATTTTCGAGAAATCGAGAATATCGCTGATCAGGGAGAGCAGCGCCTTTCCCGAGGCTTTGACCAACATCGCGTATTCGCGCTGTTTCGGAGTGAGATTCGTCTGGAGGAGAATGTCGGACATGCCGATCACGCCGTTGAGCGGTGTTCGGATTTCATGGCTCATCGTCGCGAGGAATTGGCTTTTCGCACGACTGGCCAGTTGCGCCTGGTTGGCCATCTCTTGGGCGAGCCTTGTCGATTTTTCCAGTTCGAGGTTCGCTTGCTCCAGCGCGACGAGCGTTTGGTGGAGATCCGCGGTCGCCTTTTTTTCCGCGGTGATATCCAGACTGGTCCCACGAATGGATGTCGGACGATCATTTTCATCACGAAGGACTTTGACGGAAACACGAAGCCAAACCAAGCTGCCGTCTCGCCGGGCGGCTCGCATTTCGCTCGTTTGAATCGTCCCTTCTCCGCCCATCAGCGATCGATAATCGTTCTCGATTTTGGAAATATCTTCCGCTGCGAAAAATTGATCGATTTTTTGACCGATCAATTCGTCCGGGCGAATCCCGAAAACGTCGTAAAGTTTGTCGGAGATATAGGTAAAAACCATGTCGGAATCGACTTCCCAGATGATTTCCCCGGTCGCCTCGACGATGTCGTTATGTCTCTGCTCGGAGAAACGGAGTTCGTTGAGGATCTGTTGTCGATGAAGTGCCGCGGCGATCAATAAACCGGCGGACCGCAGCACTCCTTCCTCCGGCGCGCTCCAGATTCGTTCGGCATGACATTCATCGAACCCGATGAACCCCCAGAACGTGTCGCGGAACATGATCGGCGCAACAAGAATCGAGAGAATTCCCTGCGGCAAAAGTTGGTCCTGCTCCGCCTGCGACATGAGTCGCACCAGATTGTTGACGCAACGCCCCGACGAAAGAATCTCCTCCCAGCCGGGAATATTGTCGTCATAGGGAATGGAGATGGTCAAATCCAACCCTTCCTGCGGGGGAGCTCCTTCGGACCATTCGTGGATTTGCGTTGCACAAAGCCGTCCGTCCCCGTCGATGTGGTTCATCCAGATATAAACCCGATCAACTCCTGCGGCACGGCCGAGCAAATCGAGAACCTGCCAAACGACGGTGTTGACGTCCTCATAGGTGGAGAGCAGAATCTGCGCCGACTTGTTCGCGGCCTGAAGCAGTTTTTCCTGTCGAAGGAGGAGTCTGTCGGCCGCTTTACGATCGGAAATGTCGTTGAACAGGATGAGATTTTCATTCGGTCCGAGCCGACTGGCGGTGATTTCAACGTTCCGTGCGACTCCTTTATCGGAATACAGATTAATTTCCGTGGTCGGCAAACCCCCTTCCGTTTTGATTCTCTCCAGAATCGCGACGACGTTTTTTCGCGTTTCCGGAGGCTGCCGCTCTCCCCAATAGACGATCGTGTTCGGATTCCAAACCCTATCCAACATCCGACTTCCGGCGGAATTGAGTTCATGATACCGGCCCACATCGTCCACGACGGCGACCCCCAGGGGACACGAGTCGATATATTTTCGCAACTTGGCTTCACTGGAACGGAGTTCTTCCAGGATTTTGAACCGTCCCGACATGTTGCGTCGAACGATCATCAAGCCGGTTTGGTCGTCTTTTCCTTCCGCCCGGATGGGAAACGGCGTCCGCATCGCTTCAAAGGGGATCAATTCTCCTTGGGAGGAGGTAATCCATTCTTCGTGAAAGAGAGGAGAGGATTTGCGTCGCGCTTCTTCGTCCGATTCCCGAAGGATTGCGGCGGTTTCCTCGGGAAAAACATCTTCATCTTTCTTTCCGAGGATCTGCCCGGCGGGCAAGCCGACCAATTCCGAGAAGCGATGGTTGACCATCAGATATCGACCATCATCGTTTTTGACTGTGATAACGTCCGGGGTATATAAAAGTACCCGCCGAAAAAGGTCCGCGTCAAACGAATGATCGCCGAATATCTCGGGCGTTTCATTGGACGTTGTCGGATCGTAGGACATTTATCTTGGACGAAGTAAATCGTAGGCATCTCATCAAAATGGGAGTACCTCGCACCCCTTGGACTTATTCTATCAAAGTGGAGTGATTTTGGCCAGATCACCTCGAGAGTACGTGAATTCGTACGTGCTGTTCGCGCTGCCGGTCGACGATCAAAATGAAAAAATCGATTTTTACGATTCTCCCGCTGTCAAATCCGTATTCACTTGTCCTTTATCGAAATTTTTTCAAAAAAATGAGGGGGGAAAATTCACGCTATTTTACCTGTTTCCCGCTGTAAAAAAGCGACAGGGACGGTAAAAATATCCTGCTTTACTTCAGTTGATGACATGTCCTTCACTGAAATCTTTTCCGAGAGTCCATTGTGGTGCGGGAATCGGTAATATTTTCAATTTAAACTCGTTTTCCGTGAAAAATCACGGATCTTGAAAGCTCCGTGTTCGCCCATAGAATAACGCGTCGACTCGCGGAACCCCGATCGAACAACGGGGATTCGCGGGATAAATCTTTCATTGTCATTATTATTAGGGCCGCTGACTTACATGATCAAGATCCAAGAAAAACGCACGGAAAAATCGTTGGAATTTCAAACTTTCGCCGAGTTCTGGACCCGGGAATTGGAAGCGATGGATTCGGACCGCATCCTTCACTGGGCGATCGAGTCGTTTGCTCCGAAACTGGCTTTGGCGACCGCTTTCGAACCGAACGGCTGCCTGTTGATTTCCATGATGTCCCGTCTTCTCACCTGGATCGACGTGATCGAAATCGACTACGGGCATCCGTTTTACGATACGAATCGACTTCGCTTGCAGTTGCAGCGGCGCTACGATGTGGATTTGGTCCGCTATGAACACCGGAAGGACGAGGATGCGGTGATTTTCGACGCGGACCGCGGAAGACGACGGAATTTCGACCGCTTTCTCCGAATGACGGATTTCGAGGCGATTCGGCGCGAACCTCACCCGTTCGAGATACTAATCTGTTGTGACGCCGCACCGAGGAATTCCCAGTGGGAAAAGCAACCGATCCTCGAATGGGATCCCCGGTTGGAGATCGTCAAAGTCTTCCCGTTAGCCCGGTGGAGCCAGCAAGCGATTTGGAACAAGATCGACCGCGAAGGAATTCCGTACAGTTCCTTTTTCGATCACGGCTCCCGGTACCGGCGAACCGCCGGTCGAAGATTGGCGTACTCCCCCTACGAGAGCGTGAGTCGGGTCTTTTGAGGGAAGCCGCTGTCCTCCAGACTGTCGCGAAATCCCCCCGCGCTGACGCTTGGGGCTGGTATTGAAAGCGGTGTTTGTTTCTCTTGAATTCAACCCTCACTCATAGCTTTTAATCGCTTCTTTCGTTTTGACGGGATCGTCGGGACGTTTGGTCGGCAAAGTTTTCGGATCGATTTCAGTACGGCGAAGTACTTCTTCGATACCGCGCTGGAGCTGCAAGTCCTTGCCTTGCAAAACCGATTTCGGATCGTTGTCAACCTCGATGTCCGGCGTGACGCCCTTACCTTCGATGATGTACTGGCCGTTTTCGTCGTTCGTCGCGGACAGCGGGACCATCACTTCCCCGCCGTCGATCAGCGGACCGCGGCCGGAAATTCCGACGACGCCGCCCCAGCTTCGTTTGCCGATCAACTGTCCCAGACCCGACTTGCGGAAATAGTACGGGAAAATATCCCCGTCCGACGCGGACGTTTCGTTAATCAGGCAAGTGAGTTGCCCGTGGAACACCGTGTACGGATACGTCGACGGCGATTCCTTGCCGCCGCTGCCGAATCGGGTTCCGAGTAGCTTCTGGTTGAGCCGCATGAGGATCCACTGCGAGATGTTCCCGCCGCCGTTGGAACGGACGTCGATCACGAGCCCTTCCTTGCGAATCTGCGGGTAATACCACTTGATAAATTCGTACGCGCCGGGCGCGCCCATGTCCGGGATGTGGATGTATCCGACCTTGCCGTCCGTCGCTTGGGCGACGCGCTCCATCCGATCTTTCACGAAATCGAGATAAAGCAGATTCGCTTCAGCGTCGATCGGTTGGTAAACGACTTTCCGCGCTCCTTCGAGCGTCGGCTTGTCGTTGACGGTCAACGTGATCGGGTTCGTCTTGTTCTGGAGCATCCGGTAGGGATTTTCGTTTCCGGAGAGTTCCTTGCCGTCGATTTCGAGAACGTAATCGCCGACTTTCACGTCGACGCCGATTTCCGACAGCGGGGCGCGGTATTTCGGTTCTTCGTTCTGTCCCTGAAAAATCTTCGAGATTTTATACCGATTCGCTTCGGCGTCGAGTTCGAATCGCGCGCCGGGCAGACCGACTTTCGCGCGACGGGGAACCGTGAAGTCGCCCCCTTGAACGTAAGCGTGTCCGACGTTCAGTTCCGAGATCATCTCGCTGATTACGTAATTCAAATCGCTCCGGTGCGCGACATACGGCAAAAGCGCACGGTACTGGTCGCAAATCGCTTTCCAATCGTAACCGTGCATATTCTTGACGTAAAAGTAATCGCGAAACTTGCGGCAGGTTTCGTTGAAAATCTCTTCCCACTCCTCGGCGGGAACGCGGTCCACGGCGAGATCGCCCGTCGGGAGATTCAGCGGCGTTTGCGTCGCGGAGTTCGCGTTGGCGATCTTCAGCGTACCTTCGCTGCTGTAAATGATCTTGCTCCCGTCCGGCGAAAGGGCGTAGAAACCGGAGTTGTCGGCGAATTTCGTTTCCTTGCGTTCTTTCAGGTCGAACACGCGGATCGACGGCTTCTCGTACGATTCCCGTCCGTAAAAGCCCGCTCCG